>CASEEV010000025.1 GCA_949287065.1 uncultured Collinsella sp. | reverse complement strand
CGGGTTGTCGTTGAAAAACGGAGCCGGGTTCGGCGTTTCCCCAGGTAGTTCTGCAAACCGGATTCGCTTTTCAGGTGCAACCCGAAGTCGGTTCGCAGAAGACCCCCCCGGTAGAGCCCCTCGAAGTGAGAAGGACTGACTTTCGTTCACGATAGGTCACGAACTTTCGCACCCTCCTCAGTCCCGATCCTGCGGTTTCCTGACTTTCGTCGACGAAAGTTCATGAACTTTCGGATGAGAAGGCCAACGCGCCTGACAGCCCCCCCGAGATACAACGAGGCCGGCTCCCCGAAAGGAGCCGGCCGATGCGGTGCAGGTTGCCTGCGCGAAAGCGAGGGCGCCCTTGTCGGAGCAGGTCGGCCCGGGCGAGGACGACGCGACCCCCCAGGTTGACCAGAACATAGCGAGGCCCGTCCCAGACGGGACGGGCCAACGCGAACCAGGTCGAGCGCACGAAAGCGAGGGCGCGCGTGGCGAGTCAGGGTGACCTGAAAGAGGAGGCCATTGGCCTTGTGGCCATGGCCGACGATTGAAGGTCAGCCTGGCCGCCACACGCGGCCGCAGCGTCAATCTACATGCTACGGAAGCGGGTGTACCGCTGTTCGCGCAGATCCTCGCGGCTCATAGGCATGAGCTGAGCAAGGCTCTGCTCGATGAAGGCGCGCACGCTTGCGGCGGCGCGATCGGGCGTTTCATGGGCGCCGACCGGCCCCTCGTCAAGCACGGCGTCGATAATGCCCATGTCGTACACGTCGCGTGCCGACATCTTCATGAGGTCGGCCGCCTCGGGGGCGCGCTTGCCGTCCTTCCAAAGAATGGAAGCGAAGCCCTCGGGCGAAAGCACCGAGTACACGGCGTGCTCGAGCATGGCGACCTTGTTGCCTACGGCGAGCGCGAGCGCGCCGCCGGAACCGCCCTCGCCGACAAGCACGGCGATAACGGGCACGGTGAGCCCGGCCATGAACTCAAGGTTCTCGGCCAGCGCGTTGCCCTGGCCGCGTTCCTCGGCGGAGACGCCGCAGAACGCGCCCTGGGTGTCGACGATGGCAACGATCGGGCGACCGAACTTCTCGGCCTGCTTCATGAGGCGCAGGCTCTTGCGGTAGCCCTCGGGCTGCGGGCAGCCGAAGTTGCGGCGGATACGGTCTTTGAGGTCGAGGCCCTTCTCCTCGGCGACCACGGTAACAGGAACGTCGCCGAGCCAGCCGATGCCGCAGATCATGGCGCCGTCGTCGCCGAAGGCGCGGTCGCCGTGCAGCTCGAGGAAGCCGTCGATGAGCGAGCCGATGTAGTACTGGGCCGTGGGACGGTGCACGTTGCGCGCGATCTGCACGCTCTGCCACGCGGAGCCCTTCTCGGCCTCGCGCACGCGGGCGCGAGCAGCGCGGCTCTCCTCCTTGATGGCGGCCTGGTTAGCGCGGAACGCGCGCAGAGCGTCCTTGCCGCCGGCCTTGGCGAGCGCGTACTCGCGGCGCGCCGAGCGCTTGGCAGCGGCCGCCACCTCGCGAGCGCGCGCGGCCTCAAGGCGACGCTCCTCGCGGAGCTCCTCCTTGGTGCGGTCGGTGTCGCGCGCGGGAAGCTGCGGCTGAAGCGACTTGGGCATGCGCTCTGCCACAAGCGCGCGGACGCGCGGCAGCACGCGGGCGAGCAGGCCGCTCTGGGACTCGGCGGCGCTCTCGGCAGAAGCAAGGGCAGCCGAAACCTCGGGGTCGTCGGCGAGAACGAGCTCGTCCTCGGCCTCCTGGGCCTGCTCCTCGACAACGGTTGCCAGGTGCATGGCCAGGATGTTTGCAAGGCAGGCGCGCATCTGGTCGCGCGTGACGATGGCGTCGATGAGACCGTGCTCGAGCGCGAACTCGGCGGTCTGGAAGTCGTCGGGCAGCTCCTGCTTGATCGTGTCCTGGATCACGCGGCGGCCGGCAAAGCCGATAAGCGCGCCCGGCTCGGCGAGGATGATGTCGCCCTGCGTTGCGAACGACGCCGTGACGCCGCCCGTGGTGGGGTCGGTGATGACCGAGACATACAGCAGCCCCGCGGCGCTGTGCCGCTCGAGCGCAGCCGAGACCTTCGCCATCTGCATGAGCGAGACGAGGCCTTCCTGCATGCGGGCGCCGCCAGACGCGCAGAAGATGATGACCGGCAGGCGCTCCTCGGTGGCGCGCTCGACCATGCGGGTGATCTTCTCGCCCACCACAGAGCCCATGCTCGCCATGAAGAAGGTGGAGTCCATGACGGCAAACGCGCACGGAATGCCGCTGATGGTGCCCTTTCCACAGGTCACGCCCTCGTTCTTGCCCGACTTCTCGCGCTGGCGGGCCAGCTTGTCCTCATAGCCGGGGAAGCCGAGCGGGTTCTTCTCGGGAATCTGGGCGTCCCACTCCTCAAAGCTCGCGTGGTCGAGAACCTCGTCGATGCGCGTGGCGGAATCGATGCGCAGGTAATGACCGCAGCCAGGGCAGACGTAATGGTTCTCCTCGACGGCGTGCTGCGAGTAGGTAAGGCCGCACTTCTTGCACGTGGTCCACTCCCAATCGGTGTCGTCGATGGGCGCGACCGGCTCGTGGCTGATCCAGCCCACGTCGGGAACGTCGGGGTTCAGGAGCGTGTAGACCTCGATCTCGGCAAACGTGCACAGGCCGAGGAACTCCTCGTCGTCGGAGAGCGGCGAGCCCAAGAAGAGCACGGCGTCCACGCCGGAGGAGCAGGCGGCGGAGAAGACCGTATGGCAGTTCTCCTCCATGCCGGGCAGGTACTTCTCGCCAACGCAGACGGCCTGGTCGATGCCGGAGATGCGGGTGGAGCGAGCCATGTCGGTCGTGTAGGGCAGAACGACCGTGAGGCCCGCGTTGTGGACGGAACGCGCGATGCGCCGGACGCGCTTGTTGGTGCCGACGATAAGCACGCGGCGATGCGACGCGGCGATCTGCTCGGTCGAGAAGCACACGTTTGCACCGCGGCTCATTTCGGAAGCGATGATCGCGCCGCGGCGACGGGCGATGCGCTCCTGCAAACCTGAACGCTTAGACGGCATTACTTCTCCCCCAACACGTAGCTCTGCTGGGCCTGGGCGGCAAGCGCGTCGCCGACGTAGGCCTTGACCTCGGCCTTGCAGATGCGCTTGGAGGCCTTGGTGATGGTGGACTCGAGGCGAACGGTGTCACCGGGCAGCACCTGATGGCGGAACTTGGCGCCGTCGATGGTGGCGAAGAAACCGAGCTTGCCGGCGTTCTCGCCGCCGCCGAGCAAACAGAAGCACGACGCCTGCGCGAGAGCCTCCATGAGGATCACGCCCGGAAGCACCGGATGGCCCGGGAAGTGGCCGCGGAAGATGTCGAGCTCGGGGTCGACGTCGAGCTCGGCGACGCAGTGCTCGTTGAACGAGCACTCGAGGATGCGCGAGACCCAGATGAACGGCTCGCGATGCGGGAGGACCTGCTTGATCTCGTCCAAACCGCACGGGAAGGTGAACTCGGCCATGGTCAGTCCTTTCTCAAGACTAAAAACGGCGCCCCTCAAGGCTCGGGGCGCCGCAGGCGATCGCTGTAAGAGATCCTACTCGCCGTGGAAGGGCGAGATGGCCAGCGTGGCGTTGTGCCCGCCGAAGCCGATGGAGTTGGAGAGGGCCACCTTCTGCGGGTAGTCCGTCATGGCCTCGGTCAGCACGTGGGCGGGAGCCTCGGGGTCGGGGTTGTGGTAACCGGCCGTGGGCGGCACGCAGTCGTTGGCAACCGAGAGCGCGGTGACGATGGCCTCGACCGCGCCGGCGCCGCCGAGCATGTGGCCCGTGACGCCCTTGACCGAGACGACCGGCAGCTCGACGCCGCGCTCCTCGCCGACGACCTGGCGCAGCGCCGCGGCCTCGGTCTTGTCGTTGAGCGGGGTGGAGGTGCCGTGGGCGTTGAGGTGGCCGAGGTCCTCGGGCGCAAAACCCGACTCGTCGAGGGCCATGCGCATGGCGCGCGCCACGCCCTCGCCGGAGGGGTTGGGGCTCGTCATGTGGTAGGCGTCGCCCGTGGTGCCGTAACCGGTGACCTCGGCGATGATGTGCGCGCCGCGCGCAAGCGCGTGCTCGAGGCTCTCGAGAACCACCGCGCCCGCGCCCTCGCCGGCAACGAAGCCAGAGCGGTCGAGGTCAAACGGCTTGCTGGCGTCCTTGGGATCAGGGCGCTGCGTGAGGGCGCCGAGGTTGCCGAAGCCCGCGATCGAGAGCGAGGAGACCGACTCCTCGGTGCCGCCGGCAAGAGCCGCGTCGAGGTAGCCGTGGCGGATCATGCGGTACGCCTCGCCGATGCAGTGCGAGCCGGTGGCGCAGGCGGTGACCACGTTGTGGCAGGCGCCGCGCAGGCCGTAGCGGATGGAGAGGTTGCCGGCGGCCATGTTGGAGATGACCGTGGGGATGAAGAGCGGGTTCATCTTCTTGGGGCCGCGCGTGTTCACGGCAATGGAGCCCTTGTCGATGTCCTCCATGCCGCCGATGCCGGAGCCGAACACGGTGCCGATGCGGGAGGTGTCCTCCTCGTCCATGTTGAAGTTGGCCTGGGCCATGGCCTCGTCGGAGGCGATGTAGGCGTACTGGACGAACGGGGCGATGCGCTTGGCCTCGCGCTTGGTCAGGCCAAAGGCAACGGGATCGTAGTTGGGGATCTCGCCGGCAATGTGCACGGGATACTCGCTCGAGTCAAAGCGCGAGATGTAGTCGATGCAGGTCTCGCCCGCCATGACCTTCTCCCACAGGGCGTCGACGCCCTTGCCCGCGGGCGTGACCGCGCCCATGCCGGTGATGACGACGCGATTGGTGCCGTCGGTCTTCTTCATGTTCATAGGGACATACCTCCGTCGATGCCGATAACCTGACCGGTGATGTAGCCGGCGTTCTCGCTGGCGAGGAACGCGGCGAGCGAAGCGACCTCCTCGGCCTTGCCCAGGCGCTTGAGCGCGATGCGCTCGGTGGCGCCCGCGAGCACCTTCTCGGGCAGCTCGGCCGTCATGTCGGTCTCGATGAAGCCGGGAGCGATGGCGTTGGCCGTAACGTGGCGCGCGCCGAACTCGCGGGCAACGGTCTTGGTGAGGCCGATGATGCCCGCCTTGGACGCGGCGTAGTTTGCCTGGCCGGCGTTGCCGACGACGCCCACGATGGACGCCATGTTGATGATGCGGCCCCAGCGCTGCTTCATCATGATTTTAGCAGCGCGGCGGCAGGTGAGAAACACGCTGCGCAGGTTGACGGCGAGCACGCGGTCGAAGTCCTCGTCGCTCATGCGCAGAAGCGAGCCGTCGCGGGTGATGCCCGCGTTGTTCACGAGCACGTCGAGGCGACCGAAGCGCTCGGTCACGAACGAGAAGAGCGCGTCGACGGCCTCGGAGTCGGAGACGTCGGCGGCGCAGGCGGCGCACTCGACGCCGTACCTCTCGGCGAGCTCGGCGGCAACGGACTCGGCACCGGGCAGGCTGCGCTCGCTCGAGCAGTTGACGCACACGTTGAAGCCGTCGCGGGCGAGCGCCTCGGACACGGCGCGGCCGATGCCGCGGCCACCGCCGGTCACCAGCGCCACGCGGCGCGTCTGGGTGTCTGGTACGAAGGGCATTGAATCTCCTTTAGGCGGTCAGCAGATCGGCGCCGGCAACGCGCTCGACTGAGCGGTCGATGCGGCGGACAAGGCCGGAGAGCACGCCGCCCGGGCCGACCTCGACGCAGCGGTCGTAGCCGTCGTGCGCGAGGGCCTCGACGCTCGTCTGGAAGAAGACCGGGCAGGTCAGGTGCAGCGCGAGGGCCTCGGGGGCCTCGGCAGCCGTGATGGGGCACGCCGTATGGTTGGCGAGCAGCGGGATGCGCGGCTCGTTGAAGCTAAGCGTGGTGAGGAACTCGGCGAGCTCGGCGGAGGCGCCTGCCATGAGCGGGCTGTGGAACGCGCCCGAGGTGGCCAGGCGGCTCACGCGGGCCTTGCGCTCGGCAGCGATCTTCTCGAGGCGCTCGACGGCCCCGACCGTGCCCGAGACGACCGTCTGGCCGGGGCAGTTGTAGTTGGCGGCAACGAGGACGTCGCCCTCGGCGGCCTCGGCGCACAGCGCCTCGACATCGTCGGCGGAGAGCTTGAGAACCGCGGCCATGCAGCCGGGGTTCTTCTCGGCGGCGCGGTCCATGGCCATGCCGCGGCGCAGCGTCAGGCGGAACGTGTCCTCGAGCGAGAGCATGCCGGAGATCTCGAGAGCGGAGATCTGGCCGAGCGAGAAGCCGAGCACGGCCTCGGGCTCAACGCCGGCGGCCATAAGGGCGTGGGCCTCGGCGATCTCGAGGGTCACGAGCGCGGGCTGCGCGTTCTTGGTGAGGTTGAGCTCGTCTTGCGAGGCGGTCTGGGTGAGCTTCCAGACGTCGTAGCCAAAGACCGACGAAGCCACCTCGTAGACCTCGCGGGCGGCGTCGCTCCAGGCGAGGTACCAGCCCATACCGGGCTTTTGCACGCCCTGGCCGGCGCAGGCAAAAAACGTCTTCGTCATCGCGTACCTACCTTTCTTGCTTACTCGGCGTGCGCGGCAGAAACGCGGCCGGCGCGCGCGTTCATCTCGATGAGCTTCTCGGCGCCCAGGCCCAGGAGCTCCTCGGCCTCGCCGATGACCTCGGCGATAACGTCGGCCGCCGTGCCGCGCTCGTGCACGAGGCAGGCGGAGATGCCCGACATCATGGAGCCGTTCACCACGTCGCCGTCGACGACCGCCTTGCGCAGGCTGCCCGCCATGAACTGCTCGAGCTCCTCGGAGGTGACGCTGGCGTCGGACTCCATGTGCTTGGCCGTGCGGGCGAAGCGGTTCTTGAGCTGGCGCACCGGATGGCCGGAGTTCTGGCCGGTGACGAGGGTGTCGGAGTCCTTGGCGGCGAGGACCTTCTCCTTGTAGGCGTCGGCGATGGTGCACTCCTCGATGGTGAGGAAGCGGGTACCCATCTGAACGCCCTCGGCGCCGAGCATCATGGCGGCGGCCATGCCGCGGCCGTCGGCAACGCCGCCGGCGGCGATGAGCGGCACCGAGACCGCGGCGCGCACGGCGGGAATGAGCGTCATGGTGGTGATCTGACCGATGTGGCCGCCGGCCTCCATGCCCTCGGCGATGATGGCGTCGGCGCCCGCGCGCTCCATGCGGCGGGCGAGCGTGGCGGAAGCGACGACCGGCGCGACCTTGCAGCCGACCTCCTTCCAGGCGGCCATGTACTTGCCGGGGTCGCCGGCGCCCGTGGTGATGACGGGCACGCGCTTGTCAGCGAGAAGCTGCGCGATCTGGTCGGAGTTGGGGTTCATGAGCATGACGTTCACGCCGAAGGGCTTGTCGGTCTTGCTGCGAACGATCTCGATCTGCTCCTCGACCCACTCGACCGGGGCGGCACCGGCGGCAACGATGCCCAGGCCGCCGGCGGCGGAAACGCCCGCGGCGAGGCTCGCGTTGGCAACCCAGGCCATAGCGCCCTGGATCACCGGCTCCTCGATGCCGAACAGTTCCGTAACACGCGTCTTCACGATGCTCTCACTCCTTAAGGCGCCCTCGGGCGCTCGATGCTCCCCCGGATCCGACGCACGCGCCGGGCCCGCATATGAAAGGGGCCCCGCGGGTCTTCCTCGCGGGGCCCTGCACAACCTCGTTCAGGCTGCTTTGAGTTACTCGGCCTTGGCCTTGTCGATGTACTCGGCGAGCGCGGCCGGGGTCTCGATGCCGGTCACGTCGGCGAGCTCGACGTCGAACTTGTCCTCGACCTCGGAGACGAGCTCGATCATGTCGAGCGAGTCGATGTCGAGATCGCCGAACTTGACGTCGTCGGTGACCTTCTCGTCCTCGATGCCGAGGGTGTCGACGATGATCTCTTTGACGGTGTCGAGCGTAGCCATGTGCGTTCCTTTCATGGGAATCCGTTTGGTTTCACTTCAATAGTTTGACTATCAAAGTAATTCGCATGGTATCAGATTTGCCTGCTCATCCTCGGCGCGCGCCGCGATTCACATGCGCTCCATAGAGCAGCGCGCCTCTTGCCCGGTCATGCCCGGGAAAGAGGCGCATTTTGGTTACTTATCGTCCTTTTTGCCGGTCAGCTCGGTGTAGTCGACCGGCGCCGTGGAGGGCTTCATGGGACCGGGGTTGTACCAGTCGAGCGCGCAGTCGATCCACGCGTTCCAGAACGGCCACTCGTGCTCGCCGATGTCGGGCTCGTGGTAGGTCACGTCGAAGCCCGACTCGAGAAGTACGTCGCGGTATGCGCGGTTCTGCTTGATGAGGGTGTCGTGCTCGCCGCACGCCATGTAGAAGCGCGGCTTCTCCTCGTCGGGATGGGCATCGTCGAAGCCGCGGGCGAGCGCGTCGTAGTCCTTGGCGCTGCCGCGCAGGTGCGCGAGGTCGCCGAAGACCTTCTCGTAGTAGCCGCGGCGCCCCTGCGGAACCGCGGCGCGGTCGGGGGCTCCGAGCGCGCGCTCGAGGATGAAAGCGCCCGAGAGCACCACGATCGAGCCGAAGCGGTCGGGCCGCTGCAGGCCGTTGACCACGGCTGAGTACGCGCCGATGGAGATGCCCGCCAGGCAGGTGTCCTCG
Source organism: uncultured Collinsella sp. (assembly GCA_949287065.1). Classification (GTDB taxonomy): domain Bacteria; phylum Actinomycetota; class Coriobacteriia; order Coriobacteriales; family Coriobacteriaceae; genus CALUOB01. Next base: position 21,798 of record CASEEV010000025.1, on the reverse strand, counting down.
CGCTTGCGCGACAGCGGGAAGAGCATGCGCGTCATGTCGACGAGCTCCTCGGTGAGGAACTTGCCCTCCCATGAGTCGATCTCGGGCTTGTTGAGGTAGAAGCCGTCCTTGCCCGACGGCATGACCACGCACACGTCGCGCGCCTCGGCCGTCTCGATCACGTGGGTCTTGGTCAGCCAGTCATCGTCTTTGCCGAACAGGCCGTGGAGCAGGTACATCGTCTTGTACGGACCGCGACGGCGCACGGCGCGCTTCTCGCCCGCCATCTTGTCGACCGGAATGGACACGGTCACGAGCACGTTGCGTTCAAGGTACTTGGAGTAGAAGTCGAGTTTGATCAACGCCATGGCAAACACCACCGTAGATGCATCGATGCCAAAGAGCCGCGCCCGACATGCGGACGCACCTGTAATAGTAAGCGCAAAGAAGCGCGCGAGCGGCCCTCAACGGAGGCGTACTCGGCGAGCGGTCGCCCGGCGCCCCGCGCTCCCCTACCTCACGTGGCCGCTGTTCACGCCGGCGCGCGCCTCGCCGAGCGGCAGCCAGTCGAGCACGCGGCCGATGTAGCGGTTCCAAAAATCCCAGTCGTGGCCGCCCGGGCCCTCCTCATAGGTCACGTCGAGGCCCACGCCGCGCAGGCGGTCCTGAAGCGCGCGGTTGCCGCCGAGAAGCCCGTCGTCGGTGCCGCAGGCCATGTACACGCGCGGGTGCGGGCGGTCGCAGTACACGAGGTCGGCCGCCAGGCGCGCCGGGTCCTTGTCGGAGTCGCGCACGCGCGAGAGGTCGCCGAACACCGACTCGAGGTACGGGCGCGTGGTGAAGAACAGGCCGCCGCCCTGGACCGCCTCCTCGGCGCTGTTGACCACCATGGCCGCCGAGAGGCCCGCCACGTGGCTGAAGGTCTCGCAGTACTTGAGGCCGTTGCGCAGGGCGCCGTAGCCGCCCATGGAGAGGCCCGCGATGAACGTGTCCTCGCGGCGGTCCGAGAGCGGGAACATGGCGCGCGTCATGGCGACGAGCTCCTCGCCGATGAAGCGGCCGAAGAGGTTGTGCTGCGCGGGCTGGTCGATGTAGAACATGTTCTCGCCAGAAGGCATCACCACGGCGAGGTCGCGCTCCTCGGCCCAGCGCTGGATGTTGGTGCCCGAAACCCAGTCGGTGCAGTTGCCGAAGATGCCGTGGAGCAGGTAGAGCGTCTTGAACCGCTTGGGCTCGCGCGCGTAGGGCGAGTGCTCGGGAACGCCGTTGTAGTTCATGCTCGATCCGACCATCGCGTCGGACGCAAGCGCGTTCATAAGCTTGTCGGTGGGCAGTATCACGTTGATCTCGACGGTGCGCATGAGCGCGGCCGAGAAGAAATCGGCTTTGATGAGAGCCATGGGAGTCCTCCTTGCGTGTCGGGGCGCCGGAGCGGTGCGGCCCGGGAACACGTCCCGGCAGGCGACTCGCGCCGCGCGCCGCATCTATGGTAGCGGCAGCGGCCGCGCGACGCCAGACGCGAGGCGCCCGCGCGGCGCTAGACCAGCGGTCGGCAACGTGATTTTTACGTATCGATATGCCCCGGCGCGCCTCGCGACTATAAAAAATGCGTCGGGAAGGGGAAGATGGTTCACTGCGCGCCGCGGCCGCGGCGCGATGTTATCTGTCCAACACCGAGGAGGCACCATGCCCTGCACCACCATCCTGGTCGGAAAGAACGCGAGCTACGACGGATCGACGATCGTCGCGCGCAACGAGGACAGCGGCGGAACCAACTTCTGCCCCAAGACGTTCCGCGTTGTGCAGCCCGCCGACCAGCCGCGCCGCTACACCAGCGTGCTCAGCCACGTTGCGATCGACCTGCCCGAGAACCCCCTGCGCTACACCTGCGTGCCCAACGCCGTCGGCGACGAGGGCATCTGGGCCGCCGCCGGCTTCAACGCCGCCAACGTCGGCATGAGCGCCACCGAGACCATCACCAACAACGAGCGCGTGCTCGCCGCCGACCCGCTCGTCGAGCTGCGCGCCGCGCAGGGCGAGCCCGGGCAGGAGGGCTACGCGCCCGAGGTGCCCGGCGGCATCGGCGAGGAGGACATGGTCACCGTTGTTCTCCCCTACATCTCCTCGGCGCGCGACGGCGTGCGCCGCCTGGGCGAGCTTCTCGAGACCTACGGCACCTACGAGATGAACGGCGTCGCCTTCTCCGACGTGAGCGAGATCTGGTGGGTCGAGACGCTCGGCGGCCACCACTGGATCGCCAAGCGCGTGCCCGACGACGCCTACGTGACGATGCCCAACCAGCTGGGCATCGACTCCTTCGACCTCAACGACGCCTACGGCGAGCAGCGCGACCACATGTGCTCCGAGGACCTGCGCACCTGGATGGCCGAGAACCACCTCGACCTCACGATGCGCGGCGACGGCGCGCACTTCAACCCGCGCGAGGCCTTTGGCACGCAGAGCGCGCGCGACCGCATCTACAACACGCCGCGCGCATGGTACATGCAGCGCACGTTGAACCCGCACCAGAGCTGGGACGGCGCCGGCGCGGCCCACACGCCGGAGGACGACGACCTGCCGTGGTCGCAGGTGCCCGAGCGCAAGATCACCGTCGAGGACGTCAAGGCGCTGCTCTCCTCGCACTACGAGGGCACGCCCTTTGACCCCTACGGCTCAGGCTCCGCGGCCGACTGTCTGCGCTACCGCCCCATCGGCATCAACCGCACCGGGCACCTCGCGGTGCTCCAGCTGCGTCCCTACGCTCCGGGCGCCTGCCGCGCCATCCAGTGGATGGCCTTCGGCTGCAACGCCTTCAACACGCTGACGCCGTTCTTTGCCAACGTCGACACCACGCCCGCCTACCTCGCCGAGACGGGCGCGCACGCCTCGACCAACGACCACTACTGGACCAACCGCATCATCGCCGCGCTCGCCGACGCGCACTACCAGAGCACCTCGGGCCTCGTCGAGCGCTACGTGCGCAAGACCATGGCTGCCGGGCACGCGGCCGTGCACGCGGCCGACAAGGGCGTGGCCGCCCTGCTCGCAACGGGCAACGGCACTGACGAGGGCGGCGACGCCGAGCGCATCGACGCCACGACGCCCGCCCGCACGGACGAGACGGCCATCGCCCGCGCCGACGGCAAGGCCGCCGCAGAGGCCGGCATGGGCGCCTCCGAGGCCGTGCGCCGCGCGCTCACGCAGGTCAACGAGACCATTGCCCAGAACCTCAAGGCCGAGACCGACAAGCTTCTCGACGACGTTCTCTACGCCTCGAGCCTGAAGATGCGCAACTCCTTCACGCTCTCGGACCACTAACGACCGCCCGCGCCTCCCCCCCCCGCGCAACGCAAGACCGCCGCGCCCGATACGTCGGGCGCGGCGGTCTTTTTTTCTCGCGATGCTGATTTTCCGGCCAAGAGCGCAGGCGCTACCCCAGGCGCACGATCTTGGTGCCGTGGACCTCGTTCACGCCGAGCGCCGCGGCGACCTCCTCGGCGTTCTCGTAGGTGATGCCGCCGCCGGGCAGGATCGTGATGCGCGCGTCCGCGTAGCGCACGAGCTCGCGCAGGCGCGCGACGTTGCCCATGATCGGCGTGCCCGCCGGACCGCCGTGGGTGAGGATGCGCTCGACGCCGAGCTCGGCGAGCACGTCGATGGCCTCGAGCTGGCGCTTCTCGGACAGCTCGTCAAAGGCCATGTGGAAGGTCACCGCCACAGGGTCGACCGCGCTCGCCGGCCCGCGGCCCTGGGCCAGGCTCTCGTGCCCGGCGCCGAGCAGGTCGGTGTAGGGCTCCTTGGCGGCGCGCACGAGCTCCGCGGTGAGCTCGCGGTCGATGGCGAGCTTGCCGTCGGAGGCGGGGCGCACGCAGCCAAAGACCACGCCGGTCACGCCGAGGCCGCGCGCCATGGCGATGTCATCGATCATCATGAGGCGCTCGGCGTCCGAGTACACGAAGTTGCCGCCGCGCGGGCGCGCCATGGCCATGACGTCGACGTGCGCGTCGCGCGCGAACGCCACCGCGGCCTTGATCACGCCGTACGACGGCGAGGTGCCGCCCACCGCCAGGTTGTCGCACAGCTCGATCCGCGCCGCGCCGGCCGCCACCGCCGCGGGCACGTGCTCCATGTTCTCGGCGCAGAACTCTCTGAGAAGCATCCGCTCCCCTTTCCTCGATGCCGGCCGCGCAGCGCGCCCGGCTGCCTTCTCATGCGCCCTATGGTAGCGCATGGGCGCTGATCGGACCCCCGCCCGACAGGCGCGGCGCCGCCGTTCGCCGGAAAAACCGGCCGCTGCCAGAACAGCAGAACAATCTGACAATCATCTCTCATCTTGGTGATAAATTATTCTCACGATGGGGTTTATCTGCACCTATTCGCCCGTCGCCCGTTACCAGGGAGGGAACCCATGCCATTTGAGAACGACCAATCGTACGGCGCGCTCGGGGAGATGTGCGCCAACACCGGTCGGCGCCTGGGCGCAAACGCGCGCGGCACCTGTCCGGTCGATATGACGCGGGCGCTCGTAGGCGTCGCGCACGCGCAGAGCTGCGGCAAGTGCACGCCGTGCCGCGTGGGACTCGGCGCCATGACGGAGCTGCTCAGGAAGATCATCGACGGATCCGCCGAGCCCGGCGCCATCGAGACCCTCGAGGACCTCGCCGAGCAGATCCGCGTGAGCTCCGACTGCGCGGTCGGCTACCAGGCCGCCGAGCAGGTGCTCATGTCGGTCCGCGCCTTCCGCGACGACTTTGAGTACCACGCCTCCACCGGCAAGTGCCTGCGCGCAACGAGCCAGGGCGTTCCCTGCGTGGTGTCGTGCCCGGCGCACGTCGACATTCCGGGCTACATCGCCCTCACGGCCGCCGGCCGCTACGACGAGGCCGTTGAGCTTATCCGCAAAGACAACCCGTTCCCGAGCGCCTGCGCCTACATCTGCGAGCACCCGTGCGAGAAGACCTGCCGCCGCACCATGGTCGACGACGCGGTCAACATCCGCGGCATCAAGCGCTACGCCGTTGACCACGCCGCCGCGCCACGCGCCGCCGAGCGCGAGGCCCAAACCGGCAAGCGCGTGGCCGTTGTGGGCGCCGGCCCCTCCGGCCTCACCTGCGCGTACTTCCTCTCGCGCTGGGGCCACAGCGTCACCGTGTTCGAGCAGCGCGAGAAGGCCGGCGGCATGCTGCGCTACGGCATCCCCAACTACCGCCTGCCCAAGACCATCCTCGACGACGAGATCGCCTCGATCGAGGCGGCGGGCGTCGAGATCCGCCTGAACGAGCAGATCGACGGCGCCGACACCGCCACCCTCGCCCAGCTGCGCGCAAGCTACGACGCCGTGTACCTCGCCATCGGCGCCCACGGCGACAAGAAGCTCGGCATTGCCGGCGAGGACGCCGAGGGCGTCGTGCCCGCGGTCGAGATGCTCCGTCAGATCGGCCTCGGCAACCCCGCCGACTACAGCGGCCTCGACGTGTGCGTGATCGGCGGCGGCAACGTCGCCATGGACGCCGCCCGCTCCGCCATGCGCATGGGCGCCAAGAGCGTCACCGTGGTCTACCGGCGCCGCGTCGCCGACATGACCGCGCTCGCCGAGGAGATCGAGGGCACCGTGGCAGACGGCTGCGAGATCGCTTCCCTCATGGCGCCGCTCGAGATTCTCGCCGACGACGCCGGCCGCGTGCGCGCCCTCAAGGCCCAGCCCCAGATCATCGGTCCGGTCAAGCGCGGCCGCCCCGCTCCCGTCAAGGCCGAGCGCGAGCCCGTCGAGTTCCCCTGCCAGGTCGTCATCATCGCCATCGGCCAAGACATCCAGTCCGATGCCTTCGAGGCCGAGGGCGTGCCCTGCACCTGGAAGCGCGTGAACGTCAACCAGGGCCTCGGCGTCCCGGGCATGGACGGGGTCTTCTCGGGCGGCGACTGCATGCGCGGCCCGGCGACCGTGATTCTCTCCATTGCCGACGGCAAGCAGGCTGCGCGCTCGATCGACACCTACCTGGGCTTCCACCACGTGGTCGACCCCGACATCCAGATCCCGGCGCCGCGCCTCGACGACCGCGTTCCCTGCGGCCGCTCCGTTATGGGCGAACGCCCGGCCGAGGAGCGCCGGCGCGACTTCGACCTGGTGGAGTACGGCCTTTCCGACCAGGAGATCCGTCAAGAGACCCTCAGATGCCTCAACTGCGACCACTTTGGCTGCGGCATCCTGCACGAAAACGGGAGGACGGCATGGTAACCGTTACTATCGACGGCGTCGAGCTCCAGGCGCGCGAAGGCGCCACCATCCTGGAGACCGCGCGCGAGCACAACATCGACATCCCCACGCTGTGCTATCTGAAGGAGATCAACGAGATCGGCGCCTGCCGCGTCTGCCTCGTGGAGGTCGAGGGCATCGACCACCTCGTGGCCGCCTGCAACAACCAGGTTGCCGACGGCATGGTCATCAACACCGACACGCCGCGCGTGCGCCGCGCCCGTGTGTCCAACCTGCAGCTCATTCTGTCGCGCCACGACCGCCGCTGCCCCACGTGCTTCCGCAACGGCACCTGCCGGCTCCAGGCGCTCACCGACAAGATGTGCGTGCACGAGATCCCCTACGAGACCACGCTCACCGGCGAGCCCGTTGACGCGCGCTTCCCGCTCGTGCGCGAGCCCGACAAGTGCATCTCGTGCCTGCGGTGCGTGTCCACGTGCCAGAAGGTCCAGGGGCTCTCGGTCTGGGACCTTGTCGACTCCGGATCCCGTGCGCACGTCGACGCGGCCGCCCCGCTCGACTGCACGTACTGCGGCCAGTGCATCACGCACTGCCCCACCGGCGCGCTGCACGAGCGCGACGACACCGAGAAGGTCTTCAACGCCATCTTCGACCCCGACAAGATCGTGATCGCGCAGGTCGCCCCCGCCGTGCGCAGCGCATGGGCCGAGGGTCTCGACCTCAAGGGCGCAGAACCGTCGGTCGGCCGCATGGTCGCCGCCATTCGCCGCCTCGGCTTCGACTACGTCTTTGACACCGACTTCGCCGCCGACGTCACCATTATGGAAGAGGGTTCCGAGCTTCTCCACCGCCTGAGCACCGGCGAGCCGGGACCGCTCTTCACCTCGTGCTGCCCCGGCTGGGTCCGCTTCATCAAAGAGCGCCACCCCGGGCTCGTGAGCCACGTCTCGTCCACCAAGTCGCCCCAGCAGATCTTCGGCGCGCTCGCCAAGACCTACTACGCCGAGGTCCTCGGAGTCGACCCGTCGCGCATCTACGTGGTCTCCTACATGCCCTGCACGGCCAAGAAGATGGAGGCCGCCTACCCGCAGATGGACTCCACGGGCACCGGTCCCGACGTCGACGCCGTGCTCACCGTGCGCGAGCTCACCCGCCAGATCCAGTCGCGCTTTGTGAACGTCGATCTTCTCGAAGAGGAGGAGTTCGACACACCGCTCGGCATCGCCACGGGCGCGGGCCACATCTTCGGCGTCACGGGCGGCGTCATGGAGGCGGCACTGCGCTCCGCGCACTTCCTCGTCACCGGCAAGAATCCCTCCCCCGACGCCTTCCGCGACGTGCGCCACGCAGGCGCCGACCGCGGCTGGCGCGAGAAGACCTTCGATCTGGCAGGCACCGAGCTGCGCGTTGCCGTCACGAGCGGCCTCAAGAACGCCGACGCTCTGTGCACCGCCATCGAACGCGGCGAGGTCTCTTACGACTTCGTCGAGGTCATGGCCTGCCCGGGCGGCTGCGTGGGCGGCGGCGGTCAGCCCATCTACGAGGGCTACGAGCCGGCGGCGGATCGCGCCGGCATCCTGCACGCCATCGACGAGAGGAGCGAGCTGCGCTTTAGCCACGAGAACCCTGCGGTCCAGGCCTGTTACGCCGACTTCCTCGCAAAGCCGCTCTCCGAGAAGGCAGAGGCCCTGCTCCACTCCAATCACGCTGATTGGGCAATGCCCTACCGCGTCGATGCCTCGGGCAGCGTCATCGCATAACGTAAGCATCTTAGCCACACGCACGTTTGCGCCGCGCACCTCTCCCGTAGGGGGCGCGGCGCTTTTTCTGCGAAAGAACGGTGCTCCTTCTGCGACCCACGCCACGATTCCGACGATCTTCAACCACCGACGCCACGGCACCGACACTTTGGGCCCTCGTTTTGTCGGAATCGTGGCGCGGGTGACCGAGCGCGGGTCAAACGCTGCCCGGCCCCGGCGGCGACCGGGGCCGTCGACGGCAGCCCCGCCTCCGAGAGGCCGCGCCCCGCGCGGCGGTCGCATCGCTATTTCGGCCGGAACTGCTCAAAAAATCAAATAGTAAGTCGTTCCAGAGCACGTTGACCGAGGCAGTCGCATATAGCCATATCCGCATCCTGGGCGAACGCGCACGGGTGCATGCGCACGGAGGCCCCCGGCGCCGGAAAAGACTGATTATTTGATTTTTTGAGCACTTCGCCGCGGAAAACACCGAAATACGCGCGCCGCAGGCCGGCTGGAATAGAGCGAGGCCGGCTCCCCGAAGGGAGCCGGCCAAAGCGGACCAGGTTATGCACGCGGAAGCGAGGGCGCCCCCGGCGGAGCAGGTCGGCCCGAAAGAGGAGGCCATTGGCCTCATGGCCATGCCCGACGAGCGAGACCCGAGGCGCCCGCCGGACGCGGCCGCAGCGTCGGACCCGAGCGCAGCGTCAATCACCCCGTGTTTTGGAGGCCCGCTGCAACGCCGGAGACGGTGCAGAGGATGAAGTAGAGGTAGCGCTGGCGCTCTTCGGGAGTGAGGCCCTCGTCGTTGCGCAGATGACGCAGCGCAACAGCCTGACCGACCGAAAGCGCGTCAACATACGGCAGGCGCACGCGGACCGCGCGACCGAGCACGTGGCGGTGCTCAAGCGGCCAGTCGTCGCCCACGATCCTGAGCACCCACTCGCGCGTGAGGTACATCTCAACGAGCACCTTCTCGGCAAGATCAGGGTGCTCCGCATCGAGCGAAAGGTACAGCGATGCGATGCGGTCATCGGTCTTGGCGATCGACATCTCGATGTTGTCGATGAACGTCGAGAACAGCGGCCACTCCCGATACGCCTCGCGCAGGAGCTCGATGTCGTCGAGCTTCTCACAGGCAGTGCCGAGACCGTACCATGCCGCCAAGTTAATGCGGGCCTGCGACCACGAGAACACCCACGGGATCGCGCGCAGGTCGTCGAGCGACGTAGCGCCGAGGCCGCGCTTGGCAGGGCGCGAGCCAATGGGCAGCAAGCCTACCTCGGCAAGCGGGGTGACCGTGGAGAACCACTGCGCAAAGTCCGGCGTGTGCAGAAGATCGAGGTAGCGCTCGCGCGACACGCAGTCGAGCTTGCCGGCCATGGCGGCGTACTTGTCGGTCATCTCGGTGTTGGCGCGCTCCACGCTCGGCGCGGAGTTGAGCAGCGTCGCCGCGGCAACGCTCTCGATGTGGCGCCGCGCGAGAACCGGGTCGCCGTAACGGGCAAAGATGACCTCGCCCTGCTCGGTGACCTTGAAGCGGCAGTTCACCGAACCCTTGGGCTGGGCGAGCACCGCGCGGTTGGCCGGGCCGCCGCCGCGGCCCACGGCGCCGCCGCGGCCGTGGAAGAGCATGAGGTCGATGCCGTGCTCCTCCGCCCAAGCGGCAATGCGCGCCTGGGCGTCGTGCAGGGCGAGCGCCGCCGTGGTGGGGCCTGCGTCCTTGGACGAGTCGGAGTACCCGAGCATGACCTCCATCTGGCGGCCGTTGCGCTTGAGGCGCTCCTGCACCGCAGGGATCTCGAGCATGGCGTCGAGAATGTCGGTGCAGCCCTCGAGGTCCTCGAGCTGCTCGAACAGCGGGATCACGTCGATCTGCGGGACGTCCTCGGCATGCGCGAACGCAAGGCGGCAGAGCTCGTAGACGTCGCGCACGTTCTGAGCCGACTTGGTGAACGAGATGATGTAGCGGTGCGCCGCCTTGAAGCCGTTCTTGCGCTGGATGGCGGCGATGGCGCGGAACGTGTCGAGAACCTCGCGCGTCATGGGCTGGAGCTCGCCGTTCTCGCCGTGCAGGCCGTGGTCGTGAATGTCGGCGAGTGCGCGGCTGTGCACCACGGAGTGCTGACGGAACTCCATCTCGACCATGTGGAAGCCGAAGGTTTCGACCTGCCAGATGAGCGTTTGCACCGGACCGTAGGCGGCGCGCACGGCACCGGCGGCGGCCAGGGAGCGTTGCACGACGCGCAGGTCGTCCAAGAACTCGTCGGCCGAGGCGTACATCACGTCGGCGTTGCGCACGATCGTGGCACGCAGGCGCTCGGACATCACAAGCATCACCGCGCGGTGCGGTTCGGAGCGCGAGATGCCTTCGGCGCGCTGCGTGATGGCCTCGCTCATCTCGATCTGATGGTTCCACAGCGTTACCAGCTCGTCGGAGGGCTTGGTAGCGCCCGCCTCGAGCGTAAGGTTGCGGCCCACGAAGTGCGTCTCATCGGCCAGAGCGGTGAGCATGTGCGTGCGGTACTTGAGCGCGACCTCGCGGCTCGCCTTGGCGGTAACGTTGGGGTTGCCGTCGCGGTCGGAGCCGATCCAGCTGCCGGGATGCACAAACGCCGGGCACACCGGGGGCACGGTGCCCGCCTTGTCGCCGAGCGCCCAGTCGTCGAAGCGGCGGTACACCTTCGGAATCACGCGGAACAGCGTGTTGTCGAAGATGTCGATGATGGTGTCGGCCTCTTCCACGGGCGTGGGCTTGGCCACCGCAACCGGAGAAGTGCGGAACAGCGCGTCGATCTCGGCGAGCATGCGGCGCTCGTTCTCGGCCAGGTCGGAACCGCCCAGCAGCGGGCGCTTCTCGAGAAGCTCGGAGATGCGACGGATCTTGCCCTCGACGCCCTTGCGGCGCGCCTCGGTGGGATGCGCGGTGAAGACGGGGCGAAACTCGAGCCTGCCGAGAAGCTCGTTGGCGCGCGCGAGCCCGCACTCGTCGATGAGCTTCTTGTAGGCCACCGTCAGCTCGTTGACCGGGTCGACGGCGGCGTCAGACCCCACGGAGCGCTCGCGCTCGCGCAGCTGCACGACGCGGTAGTTCTCCTCGGAGAGGTTGGCGAGGTGGAAGAAGGTGGCAAAGGCGCGCATGAGCAGCTGGCCCTGCTCGACCGGCAGCTCCGCGATGAGGTGCGCGGCCTTCTCGAAGCCCTCGCGGCTGCGGTCGGGATCGCGCTCGGGATGCGGGGAGGCCTCGATGCTGGCCTCGATGGAGTAGCCGAGCAGCTCGTCGAACAGCGAGAGCAGCTCGGGGTCGTACTCGGCGAGGACGGTGCGCACGAGGCGGTGGAACAGCTTCATGTCGCCGTCCAGGCGCTCGGGCAGGCCCTCCTCGTCGTATGCTTCGAGCGCGACGGCGGGTGCCAGGTACCCGTCCGCGCGCAGAGCGGTGCGTTCTTCGTTCACGGCAGCTCCTTTACGGGACATCGTTTCCGCGACGGAATCTATCTTGCTCCGTAAAAGAATACCGCTCGCCGGTCGTATATGACCGTTCGCGGACTATTAACACACCATCACAGAACGCACAAGCCGTTTTAGCGCCGCGCCGCAGGTCACTTCTGCGCGTCGAAGAAGCCCTTGACCTTGCACAGCGCCTTTGCGAGCACCTGCGCCTCCTCGGGCGTAAGCGTCGAGAGCGCCTCTTTGATCATGTGGCGGTGGAAGAGGCTGTGCGCGCGGCACACCTCGCGGCCGCGCCTCGTGAGGCGCACCATAACGCGGCGGCGGTCCTCCTCCGAGCGCTCGCGGACAACGAGCCCCTTGCGCACCAGCTTGTTCATCGTGGTGGTGAGCGTGGCGAGTGTGACCGAGAGGCGCTGGGCCACCTCGCTCATGCTGTGCGACTCGTGCAGCCCGATAGCGGCGATGGCATGGATCTCGGTCATGGTGAGGCCGGCGGTGATGCGGTTCTGCAGCGACTGCTCCTCAACGCGCAGCACCGACGAGAACGTGTTGGAGAGAAGCTCGTCGAGCGCCAGGCGCTGCTCGCTCGTAATGGCCTCGTAGCCGCCCTCCTCGGATCCGAGCCAGGTGCTCAGAGCCGGCACGCTCTGAGCCGGCGAGAAGCGCCCGGGCATAGCGGAGCCCCGGGCCGCGGAGACCGCGTCCGCAAACTCCTCCTGCGAGAATGTCTGATCGTTCTCCGCCACCGCCGGCACCCCTACTCGGCGAGAAGCGCCGCGATACGCGCCGGTGCGTCGGCAAGGGCAACGAGCTCCTCCTCGTGGGAGACCATGTTGCGCACCTTCACCGACCCGGACGCGAGCTCGTCCTCGCCGATAACGACGATAAGCGCGCTGCCGAGCTTGTCGGCCTGCTTGAATTGGCCCTTGAGCGAGCGACCCTGGTAATCGGCCTCGGTGAGAATGCCGGCGGAGCGCAGGGCACGGCACAGGCTGAACACGTTGCCGCGCAGCGCCTGCGAGGTCGCTGCCACGTAGACCGGGCGCTTCTCGGCCGCGCCGAGGTCGACGCCCTGCGCCTCGAGGGCGAGCATGATGCGCTCGAAGCCCACGGCAAAGCCGACGCCCGGAGTGGGCTTGCCGCCCTCGAGCTCCACGAGGCCGTCGTAGCGGCCGCCGCCGCCGATGGAGCCCACGCCGGCGCCCGGGGCCTCGACCTCGAAGACGGTGCGGGTGTAGTAGTCGAGGCCGCGCACGAGCGTGGGGTCCTCAACGTAGGCGATGCCTGCCTCGTCAAGGTAGCGCTTGACCTGCTCGTAATGGGCGCGGCAGTCGTCGCAGAGCTCGTCGCGCATGAGCGGCGCGCCCTTCATAACCTCGCGGCAGTGGTCGTTCTTGCAGTCGAACGCGCGCAGCGGGTTGAGCTCGGCGCGCTCGCGACACTCGTCGCACATCTCGTCGGCGTGGTCGAGAATGAAGGAGCGGACCTTGTCGCGGTAGGCCGGACGGCACGCCGGGTCGCCCATGGAGTTGATGAGCAGGCGCAGCTTGGAGAGGTCAAAGCCCAGGCGCTGGTAGAACTCCATCAGCATGATGATGCACTCGGCGTCGGCAGCCGGGTCGGGCGCGCCGAGCCACTCGATGCCCACCTGGTGGAACTGGCGCAGACGTCCCTTCTGCGGGCGCTCGCCGCGGAACATCGCCTCGGCGTAGTAGCCCTTGAAGGGCGCGGAGCCCTGGGGCACGAGGTTGTTCTCGACCACGGAGCGCACCACGCCCGCGGTGCCCTCGGGACGAAGCGCCAGGCGCTGCTTGGGCTTGAGCTTGGCGTCGGTGCCCTCGGCGAGCACGCGCTCGAGGTTGGCGCCGGAGAACACCCGGAACATCTCCTTGCGCACGACGTCGGTCGACTGGCCGATGCCGTGCACGAAGACGTCGACCTGCTCGATGGCAGGCGTCTCGACCGGCTCGAACCCGTAGGGGCCGAACACCTCGGCCGCGACCTCCTGCATGCGCTGCCAGGCGCGCATCTCGCGCCCGATCAGGTCCTTCGTGCCTTCAGCCTTCTGTGCCCGCATGGATAGCCCCTCCCCGCCGCGCGCGGCGTCCGCCCGCCCGGCGCGTGTCACGATGTCTCAGCGCCAGCATTATACGTGAGCGCCCTCGCTTCCCGAGCGTCCGGAAGCGGGGGCGAGAAAAATACTACGATGTTCAAACAATCTCGCGCCGTTCTGCTGCCGACTGCGGCGCCGCCGCGAGGCGCCGACGGGAGATACGGGCGAGAAGCGCGGCGGAGAAGCGCCCCGGCACGCCGCGGCTCAGATCAGGTGCGCAAACAGGCCGCTTCTGAGCTTCGGCTCGAACCACGTTGACTTGGGCGGCATGAGCAGCCCGGCATCGGCCACGGCCATAAGCTCCTCGACCGAGGTGGCGTGCAGCGTGATGGCCACGCCCTCCTCGCCGGCGCGCCGCTCGAGCTCCCGCGTGCCGCGGACGCCGCCCACGAAGCTTATGCGCGCATCAGTCCGCGGGTTCTCGATACCGAGCACCGGGCCGAGAAGCGCGCGCTGGAGCAGCGAGGCGTCGAGCGCATCGGCGGCGTCGGCGGCGTCGGCCTCGGCGCAGAGCTTCTCGCCGGCGACGAGGCGGTACCACGACCCTGCGGTGTAGAGGCCGAAGACGCGGCGGCGCTCCGGCTCCACGGCGGCGTCGGACTTCTCGACGGCAAAGCCCGCCTCGGCGGCGCGGGGGAGCAGCTCGCTCGCGGTAAGCCCCGCGCGGTCGGCCACTACGCGGTTGTACGCGAGCACGGTGAGCTCGCTTGCCGGAAAGAGCACGGTCATCACGAAGTTGAAGGGCTCGCAGCCCGTGTAGGCACCATTTTGCACTGCGGCTTCGCGGCGCGCCAGGCCGACCTTCACGGCCGACGCCGCGCGATGGTGGCCGTCTGCGATATAGGCGCAGGGAACATGCGAGAACGCCGCGGCAAAAGCGCTGAGCGCGGCAGGCTCGCTCACGCGCCATACGCGCTCGCGCGCGCCATCCGAATCGACGAAGTCGTACAGCGGCTCTTCCCCCATAGAACGCGCCATGCAGGCCGCCACGGCTTCTTCGTCGCGGAAGGTGCAGAAGATGGGCCCCGTCTGGGCATCGAGCGCGTCGATGTGACGGATGCGGTCGAGCTCCTTCTCCTCGCGCGTCTTCTCGTGACGCTTGATCACGCCGTCGGCAAAATCGTCGAGCGCGCAGCACGCCACGATACCCGTCTGCGACCACCCGTGCGGCAACCCGCCGGTCTTATCGCGCGCATCGTCGGCGGACGGCTCGGGATCGCTCAGCTGGTACAGGTAGAAGCACGGGCCTTCGTCCTGTGTGAAGATGCCGTTGCGGCGCCACGCCTCGAACATGGCCTGTGCCCTGCCGTACACGCGCGGCGCGTACGGATCGGTGCCGGGCGCGAACTGCGTCTCGGGCCGGTCGATGTTCAAAAAGGAATGAGGACGGTCCTGCACGTAGGCGCGCGCCTCGTCCTCGTCAAACACGTCGTACGGAAGCGCCGCCACCTCGGCCGCCTTGCCGGCAACCGGTCGCACCGCCGCAAAGGGATGGATCTGCATAGGTCCTCCTAAACACTCAAACGCCCGACGCCTGCGCGCCCGACCAACCCCAAGCATACCCTAGGAAGCGACAGGGCACATGCTCACGGCCGCATGTTGGGAAGCCCTCAGCCTTCCAAATGCGAGACCGAGCGAGCGGCCCCAAGCAAGAGAAGTACTCCAACGGACGTTCCCCAACAAGATACGGACCCGAACGGACGTTTTGACGCGCAAAAACGTCCGCCCGGATCCGCATCATGAGCGCAGGGCTACGGAAAATCTGCGAGAAGCGCCCGCCGCTCATCCAACGCCACGTTTCCGACAAAACCAGACCTGAAAGTGTCGGTACCGTGGCGCCGGTCGTTCAGATTTGTCGGTACGGTGGCGGCGGTGGCGGCGGACTGCCAGAACCGCGGCGCCCGCGCGGAATCGAACGGCGTGCCCGCAGTTCAGAGGCCGCAGCAAGCAAGCCCTCCGCCGCAGGTGGACAACCATACCCCAGTGAGCGGGAGAACCACAGGTCGGGGCGGGCGGCGCGGGGCCGCACGGTGGGTCCGCACGGGGCCGACAAAGGGATGCGGCAGAAGCGCGCACGTGCGGCGCTCCCACCGGAAGGCCCCGCGCCGCCCGCCCAGCCCCGAGGACGCCCCCGTCCTTCTCACTTAATGACTCGTACGCGGTAGATCGCCGGGATGTTCTTCAGTGCCTCGATGGTCTCCTGGTCCAAATGCTCGTCGGTGTCGAACATGGTGTACGCGTTGGCGCCGGCGCTCTCGTTGACCATGCGCTGCACGTTGGCGTTGTCCTTGGCCAGGATGGCCGTGATCTGGCCGATCATGTTGGGCTTGTTGGCGTGAAGGCACGCAACGCGGCTCGCCGCGCGCGCCTTGCCCATCGAGCAGCTCGGGTAGTTCACCGAGTGCGCGATATTGCCGTTCTCGAGATAGTCCTTGAGCTCCGAGATCGCCATGTCGGCGCAGTTTGCCTCGGCCTCGCTCGTGCCGGCGCCCGAGTGCGTCGTCACAAAGGTGTTGGGCATGAGCACGGTCTTGGGCGTGGCAAAGTCGGTGGCGAACCACGACAGCTGGCCGGCGTGCAGGGCGTCGGACACGGCGTCCTCGTCGATGACGGTCTCGCGCGCAAAGTTGATGAGAATGGCGCCCTTGCGCAGCAACGCGAGCTGCTCCGCGCTGATCATGCCGATGGTGTCGGCCTTGCTGGGCACATGGAGCGTCAGGTAGTCGCAGCCGCGGCAGAGGTCCTCGAGCGTGCCCACGCGGTGCACGTCGCGCGAGAGCTCCCATGCGTGCTCGACCGAGATGAACGGGTCATAGCCGTACACGTCCATGCCGAGCTGCACGCAGGCGTTGGCGACCTTGGAGCCGACGTTGCCCAAGCCGATGACGCCCACGCGCTTGCCGCGCAGCTCCTGGCCGACGAAGGCCTTCTTGACCTTCTCGGCGTCGGCCATGATGTCGGGGTCGTCGGCGTTGGCGCGCACCCACTCCATGCTCTGCACGATGCCGCGGCTCGAGAGGATCATCATGCAGACGACCATCTCTTTGACGGCGTTGGCGTTGGCACCCGGCGAGTTAAACACCACCACGCCCTGCTTTGCGTACTCCTCGATCGGGATGTTGTTCACGCCCGCCCCGCAGCGCGCGATGGCGCGGATGCTTTTGGGCAGGCAGTAGCCGTGCAGGTCGGTGGAGCGCATGAGGATGGCGTCGGCGTCCGAGGTGCTCTCGACAAACGCGTAGCCGTCGCCGAAGTCTACCTCGCCGTCTTTGACAATGTCGTCGATCGTTTTGATATGGCGCATACAGGTTCCTTTCGTGGAAGAGAAGAGCATAGGGGCGCTATCCGCGCGCGGCGTCGCTCCGCGTCGCACACGATCGCCCGGCGCACTTCCCCGTCGGCGCGGGCGCGGGCCCCTCGTGCCCTGCGCGCTCGACCGCCGCCTCGGCCTCAGCCGGGTGCGCCGCCTCGAACTCCTCCATGTACGCCACGAGCGCCTGCACCGCCTCGATCGGCAGGGCGTTGTACATGCTGGCGCGCATGCCGCCGGTGGAGCGATGGGCGCGCACGCCGATCATGCCGCGCGCCTCCGCGCCGGCGATGAACTCCTCGTCCAGCTCCTTGGAGCCGGTGCGGAACGTGGCGTTCATCAGGCTGCGCGACGCCCTCTGAGCGTGCGGGCAAAACAGCCGGCTTCTGTCCAGCGCCGCGTACATAAGCTCTGCCTTGGCCCGGTTGCGCGCGCGCATGGCCTCAAGGCCGCCCTGGTCCTCGATCCACTGGAACACCAGCCCGCACGCGTAAATGGCGAACGTGTTGGGCGTGTTCATCATGGAGTCTTTCTGGTCCTGGAGGCGGTAGTCCAGGTAGCCGGGGCAGTAGGGCTTGGCGGGGCCGTTTGCCATAAGGTCGCGCCGCACGATGACGCAGGAAAGGCCCGCCGGACCGGCGTTTTTCTGCACACCGGCGTAGATGAGCCCGTAGCGGCTCACGTCGACGGGCTCGGAGAGGAAGCAGCTGGAGACGTCCGAGACCAGCGGCACCGCGCCCGCGCGGGGCAGCTCCCAGAACTTGGTGCCGTAGATGGTGTTGTTCTCACAGATGTACAGGTAGTCCAGGTCCTGCGGAACCTCGTAGGAGGCGGGATCGGGCACGCGGTCGTAGCCGGTGCCCTCGGAGCTGGCCACAACCAGCGCCTCGCCGTGTTTTTGCGCCTCCTGCCAGGCGAGCGTGGAGAAGAGCCCCGAGCGCAGGTACCCGGCACGGCCCGTGCGCATGAGGTTCATGGGGATGCCGGCGAACTGAAGCGTGGCACCGCCCTGCAAAAAGAGCACGGCGTAGGTGTCGGGAATGCCCATGAGGCGTCGCAGGCACGCCTCGGCATCTTGGATCACGCGGGTGAACGCCGGCGTGCGGTGGCTCATCTCCAAGATGGAGAGGCCCTGGCCGTGGTAGTCAAGAAGCTCGGACTGGATCCGCTCGAGCACGGGCACCGGCATGGTTGCCGGACCGGCGCCGAAGTTGTAAACGCGTGCCATTGGTCGACATCCCTTCCGCCAGGTTGAGAACGCTCAGGTAATGCCCCATGGTACAAGGCGCCGACGCACAACGCCACCCGCCCCTCCCTCGTGTTTCAGGGCTGTTGCGCCCTGATGCCAGGCATCGCCCTAATTTGCCGTCGCAAGTGTCCTCGTCTACGCAGGTGACACCATGATCCTGAGAACATACGGCAACCGACGCCACGGTACCGACACTTTGATCCCTGATTCTGTCGGAATCGTGGCGTCGGTCATCGTACGCAGGCCTAACGTCGCCGGGCGCGGGAACGGTATCGTCGGACAGGGGCCCGCCGTGACACGATCAATCGGTTTATGAACACCAGCTCCCGCAGTTTTCTCGGTTATTCGAATACTTTCGGCGACACCTCGAGTAGACCGGGGTCTTCCGTCAGCGTTTCCGCAGGTCAAAGCGTTGCCCCATGTTGGTCTACTCGGCGGTTCCCGAAAAGTTCTCGAATAACCGTCAAAACTTGGCCGGGACGCCAGGATCGGCGCCTTCCCTGCCGCCTGGCCCCCTTTCGTGCCATCCCGATCCCGCCGGGTCGGGCGCATGGCATCCGGGCGGAAGCGCCGCACATGCGCGCTGTCGCCAAGTCCCAAGATCGGCCCCGTGCGGATCCGCCCTGCGGCCATGCGCCTGGCCCTTCCGCAAACCGTGCTCGGATTGTCACTAAAAAACGAAGCGGATTCGACGTTTTCCCAGGTTGTTCCGCAAACCGAGCCCGCTTTTCAGGTTCAACCCCGACTTCGGTATGCAGAAGATCCCCGCCCCTGCCTCCTTGGACCCGCCGGGGCGGGCGTTTTTACGGGAAATGGAGGTTATTCCGGAAGATGCAGAGGCATCCCCGAGAGCGGCGATGCCCTGAACTGGGGTTTCTTCGGGCGCTGCCGCCCGTCTACTGGCGGATGCCGAAGGGAACCTCCGTTTCCCGTAAAAACGGCAGGGCCGGCACGCAGCGCCCGGCTTTTTGAAAGCGAGGACGCCCCCGGCGGAGTGGGTCGACCCGAGGAAGAAGCCCATTCCCCGCAGGTCGATCAGAACAAAGCGAGGCCCGCCCCAATTGGGACGGGCCAAAGCGGAACAGGTCGCTTGCGCGAAAGCGAGGGACGCCCCTGGCGGAGCAGGTCGGCCCAAGCGAGGACGACGCGACCCCCGCAGGTCGATCACAACACAGCGAAGCCGGCTCCCCAAAGGGAGCCGGCCAATGCGGTGCAGGTCGCCTGCGCGAAAGCGAGGGCGCGGCTGGCGAGGCGGATCGGGCCGAAGGAGGAGGCCATTGACCTTGTGGTCATGGCCGACGATTGAAGGCCAGCCTGGCCGTCAGCCGTGGCCGCAGCGTCAACTCACCTAACTTGGGCGACGTAAACCACGTTCGTGCAGGTCTGCTTGTCGTAGAGCGTGATCGAGGTAGACGGGTCGCCCACCGTGAGAACCACGATGTCGCCCGGACGCACGACCTCGCGCTTCTTGGCCTCCTCGAGAGCGCCTTGGACGATGAAGCTCACGTCGCCGATTCCCTTGCGCAGAACCGGCTGCACGCCCCAGTAGATGGACATCTTGCGCACCGCCCACTCGTTGGGCGTAACGGCGAGGATGGGCAGCGACGGGCGGAAGTTCGACACGAGACGCGCCGAGCGGCCCGTTGTGGTGGGCACGAGAATGGCACGGGCCTTCACGTTGAAGGCTGCCGTGACCGCCGCGAGGCCCATGGCGTTGTTGATGACCGTTGCGCCCTTGGCATCGGTGTGCAGGTCGAAGTTGGAGTGCTCGGGCAGTGTTGCCTCGGCGATGAGCGCGATGTTGGCCATCATCTTGACGGCCTCCACGGGGTACTTGCCGGCCGCGGTCTCGCCCGAGAGCATGACGGCGTCGGTGCCGTCGTCGATGGCGTTGGCGACGTCCGTCACCTCGGCGCGCGTGGGGCGCGGGTTGCGGATCATCGAGTCGAGCATCTGCGTGGCGGTGATCACGGCCTTATAGGCCTTGTTGCACTTGTAGATGATCTCTTTTTGGATGGTGGGGCACACCTCAGGCGCGACCTCGACGCCCAGGTCGCCGCGGGCGACCATGATGCCGTCGGACGGCTCGAGAATCTCGTCGAAGTGGTACACCGCCGTGGCGCACTCGATCTTGGGGAACACGCCCACATGCGTGCCGTTGTTCTCGTCGCAGAGCTTGCGGATCTCGCGCACGCCCTCGGCGTCGCGGATGAAGGAGGCGGCGATGAAGTCGATGCCCTCCTTGAGGCCGAAGAGGATGTCCTCGCGGTCCTGCTCGGTGATCGCAGGAAGGGAGAGCTTGGCGTTGGGGACGTTGACGCCCTTCTTCTCGCCGAGCTCTCCGCCGTTCTCGACGCGGCAGACCATGTCTTGCCCTGTGATCTCGAGCACGGTGAGGCCGATGAGGCCGTCGTCGATGAGAATGGTGCCGCCCACGTGGACCTCGCGCGGGAGCTCCAGGTGGTCGAGGTAGAAGTGCTCGGCGGTGCCGAGGTTGTCCTCGGAGGTTGCCGCGGCGGTGACCGTGACCGTTGCCCCCTGCTCGAGACGGACCTTGGCGTGGCCCTCGAGCAGGCCCGTGCGGATCTCGGGGCCCTTGGTGTCGAGAAGGATGCCTACCGGCTTGCCCAGCTCGGCAGCGATGCGCTTGACGCGCTCCATGCGCACATGGTGCTCCTCATGGCTGCCGTGGCTGAAGTTGAAGCGTGCGACGTTCATGCCCGCCTTGATCATCTCGCGAAGAACGTCCTCGTCGTCGCAGGCGGGACCCATGGTGCATACGATCTTGGTACGCTTGGTCAGCATGCTTCCTCCTTAAAGCCGCCGAGTGCCGGCAGGCACCTCCTCTTTACGCGCTCGGCACTAGCGCACCTGCGCGACGTACACGACGTTCGTGCTCGTGGTGTGCGCGCCCGCCTGGTCGGTGATCGTCACCGACGTCGCGGGATCGCCCGCCGTGAGCACCACGATATCGCCCTCTTTTGCGTACCCGCACTTCTTGGCCTCGTCGATGGAGCCCTGAACGATGGTGCGCACGTCGGTAATGCCCGGACGGCAAACGGGGTCGACGCCCCAGTAGAGCGTCATCTTGTTGACCGCCCACCAGTAAGGCGTGATGGCGAGGATGGGCAGCGACGGACGGAAGTTCGACACGAGGCCCGCGGAGCGGCCGGTGAAGGTGGGAACCAGGATGGCGCGCGCGTTGACGTTGAAGGCCGTGCTCACCGCGGCGAGGCCCACGGAGTTGTTGAAGACCTCGATGCCCTTCTCGTCGGTGTGCAGGTCGAAGGTGCGGTGCTCGGGCAGCGTTGCCTCGGCGATAAGCGCGATGTTGGCCATCATCTTGACGGCCTCGAGCGGATACGAACCGGCAGCGGTCTCGCCGGAGAGCATGACGGCGTCGGTGCCGTCGTCGATGGCGTTGGCCACGTCCGTCACCTCGGCGCGCGTGGGGCGCGGGTTGCGGATCATGGAGTCGAGCATCTGCGTGGCGGTGATGACCGGCTTGTAGGCCATGTTGCACTTGTGGATGATCTCCTTCTGCACCGTCGGGCAGACCTCAGGAGCGATCTCGACGCCCAGGTCGCCGCGGGCGACCATGATGCCGTCGGCAGCCTCGAGGATGTCGTCGAACTGGTAGACGGCGGTGGCGCACTCGATCTTGGGCAGGACGGCAACGTACTCGCCGCCGTTCTCGTCGCAGAGCTTGCGGATCTCGCGCACGCCCTCGGCATCGCGGAT
>CASEEV010000024.1 GCA_949287065.1 uncultured Collinsella sp. | reverse complement strand
CAGTTCCGCGGCGAGTCGTACCGCGTGAGGCACGCGCTCATGCAGGACGGGTAGGTGCTCAAAACCGCCGCGCAGATCGCGTGCGCATGCCGCTCAGTTCCTGATGCACATTCTGCTCAAAAAGGCTTGACTAAACACATGTACTCAGGTATGCGCAGACGCTTGGGCAGCAGCTGCACTCCAGATACGCGGTGCGGCGCTTTCGATGGGAGTGCGTGCCCGGGGCTGACGCACGCAGATTCTTGGCCGACCTACGCTTGGTGTCGTTGGCCCTTGATCGGCGGCGTCGTTCTGGCCGCCGTTACGAAGTCTGGGAATTGCGGAATTCGGGCTCTCGTGGTCCTTCTTTCGAGCGCGCTTTCCGAGCCCTGGCGACGCTTCTCCCAAGCCGCGACGTTGTGCCAGGCGGATGGATTATTGTCCCGGCTTGGGAGAGATCGGGCTCTCAGGGTTGCGAATTGCCCTCATTCTGGCGCATCGTCCCGTCTTGGGAGAGACACGCCTGTTCGCGCGCGCTCGGCCGCCGGCGTTCTCGCAGGTAGGCGCGCCGCCCTTCTCGCCGCCTCTCCCAAGCCGGGATCTTGCGCGCCTGTTTTTCTCCCAAGCCGAGACTTTGTGTCCGAAATGCCTCGATTCCCTTCTCAAAGTCGCTAGTTTCTCCTAAGCCGTGATGTTGTGCCAGCTGGGGGGTTGTTCTGTTTTAGGGCAACCGCGGTCTCTCTGAGCAGGAACTGGAGCTCGTCTGTTGAGATGTATTGTCCTTCGGTCATCTGATAGCCGCCTCGGTACCCAACGTGGCTTCCAAGGCACGCATGAAAAGCGAAAACGCAAGATACATAAGATCCGACAGACGATTTTGCCTCGGCTACCTGACTCTGCAGGTTTGGCATATCGAGAGTGGTGCGATATGTTCGATCAGGTCTCTGCTAGTATCCGTAAATCCTGAGTCTTATGATGTCATTAGGCTCTATATGAATAGAACACAACATCACACTAAAGCCAAATAGCATCACAATGATGTATATTGCTTATAGGGCGTTTTGGAGGAGGAAGGCATGGCGACTAGCGTGATGAAGCCGACGACTGTTCGGTTTGACGAGAAGCTGAAATCAGATGCAACTGGCATCCTTGACTCTATCGGGTTGAGCCTCAATTCGTATCTGACGCTCGCTCTGAAGCAGCTGGTCAACCAGCGCAGGGTGCCCTTCGATCTGGCGCCTGCTCCTGAAGTGCCTAACGAGGAGACGCGCCGTGCAATGGTTCTTGCTGAGGCCAAAGAGATGGGGCTGATCGAGGACGATGCAGCGACGTTCGATGGTGTTGAGGATGCCATCGCGTATCTCGAGGCTCTCTGATGCTCCAGATTAAATATGACTCTTCCTTTGTGGTCGACTATCAGAGGGTTGTCCGACGGCATCCATGGATCAAGCGTGAGTTCGCAACGGCTCTTCGTGAGTTGGCGGAGAGCGGGAAGCTTCCGGAGTCCTATGGCGCGCACGTCCTTAACAATCCTAACGGCAACTACAACGGACATATTGACTTCCATCTTTCCGACGGTGCTGTGGATGTTGTTGTGCTGTATCTGCCGCACAAGTCGAATCCCATCATTCGGTTCGTGAGGATGGGTATTCACAGCGAGCTTTTCCAGGGTCTGCAACGATAGCGCTGCTTGCGGCGTACCTGTGTGTTGTGGGCCATGGATGCGAAATAATGGCTGTGAGATATTCGTCCAGATTGACCTATGGACGCTTACTATTGAGAAACGTCCATGCTCGTGCTGCACAGCTTCGTGCTTGTAGAGCTGTCGCATGCGAACCGAATAGCCTTGCTCTCAAGCCGACGTTTCGAAGGAGGTTCGATGTCTCAAAGCGCTGACGAGGTGCTCAGGAGCAATTGTCGCCGTGAGTCGCTTGTGGATGATGCCTCCTTGCTCCCCTTTACCTTGGTGTTGCTGTTCCTGGCAATCGATGTTGGCGAGCTCATTTACATTGTCATGACGAACCCTGTTGTTACGTGCGTTCTCGTCATGTTTTGCATAGCTGTCGGCTGCCTTGTCGCCTGTCTTCTCGTCGCTTTTGTTGTCAAGGTATGGTCCCGTCAGCGCCTTGAATCTAGCGGCTGTTTCGGCAATTGGTTTCTTGCCTTTGTGCTGGCGGCGGTCGCCAATCTTGTTTGCCCGTTCGTTTCGGGCGCTGTTCTCGACGGAAACCCGCTGATCGGTCCGATCTTTGAGGCTTACGGCCTTCGTCTCACGTCGCAAGGTTTATTTTACGTATCGGTTGCGACCGGTGTTCCTCTGGTTGCAGTTTCGATTGTCATTTCTTCTTATGCCGCTCATAGGGTGGGGAGTATTGTCTGCGAGGGCAACGCGCGACTTTCCCTGAATTACATGTTTGCATCTGCGGCGCTTGCACTGGCGGTTCAAATTGCTCAGGAGGTCTGCGCTTTGGTTTCGGTGGCGCCGTTGTATTCATATTGGCTGGAGTCCGCTTCCTGGAGTTCTGCAATTGGTGCCGTGGTGTCGGCATGGGTGGCTCTAAAGGACTATCAATCAAAAGCGCAACCGACTACTGTATGAGCGTCGACCCTGCGTTCTGCAGCTCACTGAAGCATAGTTGTCTGGTTAAGGCTCAGGCAAAACGCTGCCAGAATGACAGGTGAGCATACCCTTATTTCTCAGGGATGGTGACGCCAATGGAGCCGATCTGCTCTATGACCACGCTGCGTCGGAATCCTCCTCAGGTTAAAGCCCCGGCTTGGGAGGGGTCGGGCTCTCGGGGCAGCGAATTGCCCTCATTCTGGCACAGCGTCCCGCCTTGGGAGAGATGCGCCTGTTTGCGCGCGCTCGGCCGCCAGCGTTCTCGCAGGTAGGCGCACTGACCTTCTCACAGGCTCTCCAAAGCCGGGATCTTGCGCGCGGGTTTTTCTCCCAAGCCGAGACGTTGTGTCTGAACAGGCTCGATTCGCTTCTCAAAGGCGCCAGTTTCTCCTAAGCCGCGACGTTGTGCCAGAACGACGGGGCCCCGCTAGTCAACAACCGCAGTTCTCCCAAGTATGGACTGGAGTTCTGTAATAGGTGCCGCGGCGTCTGCTTGGGTGGCCATAAAGGCTTTCCAATCAAAAGCCTGGGCGATGACTGCGCGAGCGTTCCTGTCGGGTTCAACAGCATAACGGGGCACGGTATACTCTGATTACATGCAGTGCGGCTGGGACGGTGATGTATGGACGCGTTTGTGGGACGCAGGTATCCCGTGGGCATTCAGAGCTTCGAAAAGCTCCGCGACGGGGGATACGCCTATATCGATAAGACCGCGTACATTTGGCGGCTAGCGCATGAGAGCGGCGCGTCGTTCTTTCTGAGCCGTCCGCGCCGCTTTGGCAAATCGCTGCTTGTTTCCACGATGCAGGCGTACTTTGAGGGACGTCGAGAGCTGTTCGCTGGTACTGAGCTGGAGCGGCTGGAGACAGACTGGGAGAGCTGGCCGGTTATCCGGCTGGATCTTTCTACTGTCAAAACGCGAGACGTGAGAGAGCTGAACGCTCGTCTTGAGGACATCATGTCTCTCTTGGAGAGGCAGTTTTGTGACGGAAGACGATTGGCAGAAACGCTGGGCGGGCGCTTCCAGGCCCTTATAGCTTTCTTGCGTTTGCAGGCCAACAAGAAGGTCGTTGTCCTCGTGGACGAATACGACGCGCCCCTGCTCAACGTTATGGACGACCCCAAGGCGCTCGAGGCGTTCCGTATGGTCATGCGCGAGTTCTATATTCCGCTCAAGGCCTGTGACGCCGATTTGCGATTTGTATTCCTTACCGGTATCACCAAGTTCAGTCAGCTCTCTATCTTCTCGGAACTCAACAATCTCACTAACATCAGCATGGATCCGGTTTACGCTGGCATCTGCGGCATCACCGAGGACGAGCTTTTGGGCCAGATGAGCGAGGACGTGTCGGCCCTTGCCGAGCGCCTGGGCGTCGCACCCGCCGAGGCGCAGCGGCGCTTAAAGCACTACTACGACGGCTATCATTTCACTCCTGATTCGCCCGATATCTACAACCCGTTCAGCCTACTGAGCGCCTTTGCGCGGGGGCGCATCGCTGCGTTCTGGTTTGGATCGGGCACGCCTACGGTCCTTCTCGACTCTATTCGCGCCCATGGTTGGCAGATTGTAGATCTTACCGAAATAGATGCGATGGAGTCGGAGTTCGATGCTCCTACCGAGCGCGCGGCAACACCGACGGCCCTTCTCTATCAGTCGGGCTACCTCACCATCAAAGCGTACGACGAAGAGGCTCATGTCTACACGCTTGGTATTCCTAATCGCGAGGTGAGCCGCGGTCTTTCAGAGAGTCTCGTTGTTTATGCGGCGCCTGCGGCGCAGAGCACTCACAACGGTTTTCTCATCAAGCTTGCGAGAGCATTACGAGCTGGTGACGTTGAGCTGGGGCTCCAGCAGATGCGATCCTACCTTGCTGGGATACCGTATCATCTGGGCAGTCGCGACGAGCGCGGCTTCGAGACTACGTTCTACCTCATCTTCGACTTGCTCGGCATTCAAATTGAGACGGAGTTCAAGACGGCTACCGGGCGTGTAGACGCTGTGATCACCACGCGCGATACCGTTTACGTCATGGAGTTCAAGTACGGCAAATCGGCTGCGGAGGCGCTTGCACAGATAGACCGAAAAGACTATGCACTTCCGTTTGCTGCGGTTGGAGACCGGAGCGTCGTAAAAGTAGGTGTGAACTTCTCACCAACAGAGCGAACGATCGACGACTGGATTATCGATAGGGTTCAGGCCTGATTTGCTGATGGGATCTTGGGTTCCCGGCCGTAATCGGTTTGCCAAGCGCGTGCAGATCCTTGTCCGGCCCGCATTCGGTGCAGTAGGATCTAAATTTGTGACATCGTTCTGTCTGCCGTTGCTAAATCTGGGTGCTGCTTGATTTGGGCCGTTGGGGTCGTTCTCTCGTGCGAGTTTCTCCCGAGCCGTGACGTTGTGCAAGGCGCATTGAACATCGTCCTGGCTTGGGAGAGACCGGGCTTTCAGTGCCGCGAATTGCCCGCATTTTGACACAACGTCCCGCCTTGGGAGGAATCCGCCTGTTTGCGCGCCTTCGGCCGCCGGCGTTCTCGCAGGTAGAGGCGCTGCCCTTCTCGCCGTCTCTCCCAAGCCGGGATCTTGCGCGCCCGTTTTTCTCCCAAGCCGAGACTTTGTGGCTTGGGGGGCCCAAATTCCCTTCCCAAAGCCGCCTGTTTCTCCTAAGCCGCGACCTTGTGCCAGCACAACGGAAAACCCGCTTATAGCAACCACAGTTTCTACCTGTGCTTAGTTTGAGATTCGTTACAGATCCCGATAGTCGACGAGCTTGAGGACGGGCTGCGCCTCGAGCCAGGTACGCAGCCCGGGAGAGATGAGGGCGTCGACCTCTTTGGTGCGGTCGGTGGTGAGCGACGACGTGTTCAGGATGAATTGATCAAGATAGCCCGGGTGGCAGACAAAGACGACGGTCTCGTTCGGCCCCATGGCATCGACCGTCTCGCGGATGGCGATGTCTGGGTCATAGCCGGGCGTCATGGACCGCATGACCATCCGGACCGGGGTTGTACCGCAGACAACGGGTTTTGCTGGGTCGAACGATGCCGCTTGGTAGCGGTAGCCGTGCGCGTGGGCCACGTGCTCAATGGCGCGGTTGAGATTCTCGCTCGCCACGGCATGGGCCTCAAAGTAGTCGGGCTCGCAGCCGACGATCTTGATGAAGCGCGCGAGCTGCGCCTCGGCCTCGGCAACGGCCTCGTCATAGTTAACGAAATCCTCACCGCGGGTAAATGCCTCACGGTAAGTCCTGCTGCTCTTAAATTGCCCCTTCTTGTCTACTAGGGAGGGAATGCTCGCGGGGTCTGAACACGGTGTGCCGAGGCAGACGTTTGTGTGCTGACCGATGGCGATATCTGTATTGCGTACCCAGTCCACGCCGCGCGGCGCCTCGGGCATGTTGGGCATCACGCCCACCGACCGAACCAGCCCTTCGTGCACGGATCGAGCGACACCCACGTTCACGGCATACGAGTACCCGATATCGTCCGCGCGAATGAGCAGCTGCTTCATGGTGGCCTCCCGGTTCTGAGAGTGATGCGAGGGCGGTGTATCCGCTTCGTAAACATGCTACCCGAGATAATGGCCATGCTTGACTCGCCTGCAGAGGGCGACGCTCTGTGAGAAAAGCTGCGGCGACCGGTTACTCTGTCTGGGCTGCTGAGTTTGCGGACTCGTTAGAAGCACCGGTGGTTGTTGACTGGCCAGAGTTGGTGTCAGGGGCGGTGGTGGCGCCGCTGTTGTCGGTTGCGCCTGCTGCGTCGCCGGAGGTGTCGGATATGGTCCCGTCTGCGGCGGAGGCGTCGGTGCCGGTGCCCGTGTTCGCGTCGGTGTCAGGGGTTGCAGGTGCCTGTTGGTCTGTGCCGGTGGCGTTGCCGCCCTGGTCGGGTGCGTTGTTGTTCATGGGGTCGACGTTCTGGTCGGTCGTGGAGCTGTCGCTGGGCACGGCGGGGTCGTTGTTCTCGGCGGTATCGTCTGTTGCGTTGCCGCCGCCGAAGCTCTGCGCCGTAAACACCTGCTCGGGCTTGGGGCCCAGGCCGTTGCCGTTGGTGGTGAGAAGCACGAAGCCCGCCATAATGGCTACCGCCACAAGGCCGGCAACAAGCGAGACAATAGCTACTTTGCGCTGAAGCGCTTGCTTGCCCTCGCCGCGCTCTTGGGCCGCGCGTTCGCGAAGCGCCTCGGGCGCAACGCGTACTTCTCGACTGTAAGGGGAGGGCGCGGCGCTTGCCGCGGCATGAGCTCCGATGGGGGCGGTGGCCGCATCGCTCGAAAAGGCTTGCTGGAGCGAGGAGCTCGCGTCTTTGAGCTTGTCGGCCGACTGCTTGACCTTGCTTGCCGACGCATTGAGCGCGCGGCGGAACACTACGGCCGAGACGGCGGTCACGATGGAGCCTACGGCGGCGCCGATGACCGAGCCGGCGATGCCGATGCGCGAGGAGAGCAGCAGCGAGACCACGGCCGCCATGGCGCCCGCGGCGAGCTGCGTAACCGAGATCTCGTCAAAGATGGAGCCCTTGGGCGCAGCTGCCTGGTCTGCGCGCGGGGCGATGTCTGTGTTGTCGTAACGCGTACGGTTGGGCATAGAGCTTCCTTCCCCGTAGAGGTTTGAACGCCCCTAACCCTACTCCTTGCGGATGTCGCTGGCCCACGCTTGGAGCAGACTTGCGCAGCAGCTTCACACCTGCAAGGGTTTTGTGATTTCTCATGCTCTGTACCCTGCGTTGATATCGATGCAGGTTGCGGAACCCGCTGTTATTGAATCCGCGCCCCTCTTTGTTCCATCTGGTCAATAATCCATATGAGAGCGGGGAATACAAAACGTGTACGACGACACTGCTGTCGAACTTATTGGCAAGTATGGTGAGTGCCCTATGGCTCAGATGCAGACTCCAAAGTATGTGCTGGTAACAGGCGGTTGCGGTTTTATTGGAAGCAACTTTGTGCGATGGCTTGCGCGAGAGCAGCCTACCGTGCGTGTGACGGTGCTCGACAAGCTTACCTATGCGGGTAATCCGGAGAACCTTGCAGGCGTGCCGGGCGACCGCGTTCACCTGGTGGTGGGGGATATTTGCGACGAAGCGCTTGTTGACGACCTGGTGGCACATGCGGACGCAGTGGTGAACTTTGCCGCCGAGAGCCACAACGACAACGCGATCGCCGACCCCGAGCCCTTTATGCGCACCAACGTGCAGGGCACGTTCTGCCTGCTTGAGGCATGCCGTAGGCACGGTGTTCGCCTGCACCATATCTCGACCGACGAGGTGTACGGCGACCTTGCGCTCGACGATCCAGCGCGCTTTACCGAAGGGGCGCCGTACCGCCCGAGTTCGCCGTACGCTGCGAGCAAGGCTGCCTCCGATATGCTCGTGCGCGCGTGGGTGCGCACGTACGGTGTGGCGGCTACCATCTCCAACTGCTCGAACAACTACGGTCCCTACCAGCATGTCGAGAAGTTCATCCCGCGAGCGGTGACCAACGTTCTGTGCGGCCGGCGACCCAAGCTTTACGGCAACGGGCTGAACGTACGCGACTGGATTCATGTTGAGGACCATTGCGCCGCCGTGTGGGAGATTCTCAGCCGCGGGCGTATAGGGGAGACGTATCTTGTCGGCGCCGACGGCGAGCGGAGCAACTTGCAGGTGCTGCAGGAGATTCTCCGGCTTATGGGTAAGGACCCCGGCGACTTTGACTGGGTGCGCGACCGTCCGGGTCACGATCGTCGGTACGCCATTGATGCCGGCAAGCTCGCGCGCGAGCTTGGGTGGCGCCCGCAGCATAGCGACTTCTCAGCTGGGTTGGCTAAGACCATTGCCTGGTACCGTGATCACGAGTCGTGGTGGCGCCCTGTTAAGGAGGAAACCGAGGCCCGTTACGCGGAGGCAGGCCGATAGGGAGCTTCTCCACGAGGGTAGTTCGACGCCGCTGGCAAAGTTCTACGCATCTACGAACGCTTGACGCAAGTACGATCGTTTATCGCCTGTTTTGAGCGCCTAAGCGTTCGCGGATGCGTCAAGCGTTCGCCGTTGCGTAGAGCGACCGCGGATGCGTAGAGCGACCGTCGTTGCGCCAAGCGATCGTGGATGCGTAGCGTAGAGAAGTGCGGTCCCTTGATCTGTATCGGCTTCTCTTTGCGCTTTGCCAGAGGTGGATTGCGGGGCGGACGCTTCAGCTCGGCTGTGCATGCGACGAAGCATCCCGGTATGCGTCGCGCGACCTTCCAATTTGCGACATGCTTCAACTTGTACGTATAAGCTGTACGCCGAGCGCTATACTCACGCTAGGTACAGCCTGCAACGAAGGAGCGCTTATGAGCAGCTGGCTTGACGACGCGGTGTTTTACGAGATCTATCCGCAGAGCTTTTACGACACCAACGCCGACGGCATCGGCGATATTCCCGGCATTATCGAGAAGCTCGACTACGTGCGCGAGCTTGGCTGCAACGCCCTCTGGCTCAACCCGTGCTTTGCGTCTCCCTTTGGCGACGCGGGCTACGACGTGGCTGACTACTGCCAGGTGGCCCCGCGCTACGGCACCAACGAGGATCTGGAGCATCTCTTTGCCGCGGCGCATGCCCGCGATATGCACGTGCTGCTCGACCTCGTGCCGGGGCATACCTCTACCGAGCACCCCTGGTTCAAGGCGTCCTGCAAGGCCGAGAAGAACGAGTTCACGGGCCGCTACGTCTGGACCGACAACGTGTGGTCGCCGGTGGGCGACGTGCCCGGCATCAACGGCGTGCTGCGCGGCATCGCCGAGCGCAACGGCGCCGTGGCGGTGAACTTCTTTGCCTTCCAGCCGGCGCTCAACTACGGCTTTGCTCAGATCACTGAACCGTGGCAGAGCGCGGTCGACAGCCCCGAGGCGCTTGCCACCCGTCAGGCCATGAAGGACGTCATGGCGTTCTGGCTCGACCGCGGCTGCGACGGCTTCCGCGTTGACATGGCAGGTTCGCTCGTTAAGAACGACCCTGGCCAGGAAGCTACGATCGCGCTTTGGCAGGACATGCGCGCTTTCCTGGACGAGCGTTACCCCGGCGCCGTCCTCATCTCGGAGTGGGGCGAGCCGGACAAGACCATCCGCGCGGGCTTCCACATGGACTTCCTGCTGCAGTTCGGTACGTCTCACTACATGGATCTCTTCCGCTGCGATCACCCGTGGTTCGCGCGCGAGGGTGCGGGCGACGCGAGCGAGTTCGTGGCCACGTACCGCCGCAACATGGAGCTTACTGACGGCAAGGGCCTCATGTGCATCCCGTCGGGCAACCACGACATGGAGCGCTTGCGCCGCTACCTTGACCCCGACGAGATGAAGATGGCCTTCGCCTTCGTTCTTTCCATGCCAGGGTGCCCCTTCATCTACTACGGCGACGAGATCGGTATGCGCCACCTCGACCTCACCTCGGTCGAGGGCGGCTATATGCGCACCGGGGCGCGCACGCCCATGCAATGGTCCGCAGGCGAGAACCACGGCTTCTCGTCGGCGCCCGCAGAGAAGCTCTACGTGGCGCAGGACCCCGCCGCCGACGCGCCGACGGTCGAGGCTGCCATGGCCGACGAGCAGTCGCTTTGGCACGAGATCCATCGGCTTATCGCCCTGCGCCGCGCAACGCCGGCGCTCGGAGTAAACGCTGCCGTTGACTTTGTCTACTGCGAGAAGGACGCGTATCCCCTCGTGTACGTGCGCACCGCCGAGGACGGGTCGCGCGTGCTGGTAGCGCTCAACCCGGCGGCGCGCGAGGCGTCGTGTCCCTGTGACTTTGAGGGCAGCGAGGTTCTCTATGCACTCGGCAAGGGCGCGGAGGCTGCGCTTGCGGACGGCACGCTCGTCATGCCCGCCGAGAGCGCGGTGTTTATCGCCCTTGCATAAGGTGACGCCTGCCGCGCCCTGAGGCCTTGCCGCTATACTGGGGTCACGGGGCGCGGCGATTGCTGCGCTGGGGCTGGTTGCAAGGAGCAGCATGAGGATATCGTGCGCACGGATAGAGGAGCTGATTGCCGAGGACGTTCCGTACTTCGATCTCACCTGCGAGGTGCTCGGCATGGGCGGCGAACCTGGCGAGATGGAGTACTTCACGCGGGAGGACTGCGTACTGGCGCATGCGGGCGTTGACGGCGTGCAGCTCGACAAGGTAAGCGTTGGCGAGGCGTCGCGTCTGGTGCCGGAGCTCAAGGCTATCGACCCGCATCTTACGGTCATCATCGCGGGCGGCGTTAACCCGAGCAATGCCGAGGCGTATGCGGCTACCGGTGCCGATGGGCTGGCAACCACGGCTCCCTTCACCGCACGTCCCGTCGACATGAGCGCCCGCATGAGAAGGCTCTGAGCCGTGGCGGCGGGAGAGCGCGAGAATGCCGGAGCGGATGGTCTGCCTGCTCATGGCGATCTCCATAGACTGCTCCGTTGTGATGCAACGGATCGCAAAGCGCTTGTCCGCGCTCGTATGAAGGCTGTCCGCAGCGGGCTTTCCGAAGCAGAACGCGCCGCGGCGTCTGAGCGCATTGCGCGTGAGATCATCTCTAGCGAAGCGTATCAGCGCGCTGTGACGATCTTCTCGTACCTAGCTTTTGGTACGGAGGTCGAGACGCGGGGAATCATCCGTCAGGCATGGGACGACGGCAAAACAGTTGCGCTGCCGCGTTGCACAGGACCGCGTACCATGCGTTGGTACCGAGCGGGCTCTTTCGAAGGTCTCGAGAAGAGCCGGTACGGAATATGGGAGCCGGTTCAGGATCCCGCTGCCGAGATTTTGCCTGAGGTCGCCGCGCCCTCTCTCGCCATCGTACCCGGCCTTGCCTTTGACGTCTCCGGCATGCGTCTCGGCTATGGCGGCGGCTATTACGACGCGTTTCTCGCCAGCTATTCCAGCACCGCGGTCGGCGTGTGCTTCTCGGGCCAGCTGATCCCCAGCTTAAGCGCCTACGGCCTCATCGAACCCCACGACCAACCCGTCTCGCAGGTGATGGCATCATAGCGGGAAAGGACTATGTCGTGTATTGCCTGGGCGCTCAGCGTTTGTCGCTTTGATTATGTTAGCCGGGTAGAATGGAACCAGAATTGTTCGATTCTTCTACGGGGGACAAGCCTATGATGTATCCCTCTATGACATTCGATGATGGCACGCAGGTCACTCATTCGCAGATTGTTCATGAGAACGGTCTCGATAAGGTGTTCGTCCATTTTGAGCGTCCCTGTAGCTCTGGGTTTGATTCTGCTCGTTGCGAATTGCCAGGATATGTTTGGACGGACTGGGAGGGCAATTTTACCGCCGAGGAGCGTGCTATCTTCGAAGAGTTCTTGAGAAATCACGCTTTTGGATATTATTGCCGCGGAGCATTCGTCAATTTGCAAAAAGTGGAGCAGGTTCTTCATGACCGATAGTCTTCATTTTTATTGCTAATAATGCCGTGGAACTGTTGGCCTCATGGCGATTCGGAGTGAGTTGTGAACATACAGATCTTTGGGACGAAGAAGAGTTTTGATACGAAGAAGGCACAGCGGTACTTTAAGGAGCGACGGATCAAGTTTCAGTTCATCGACCTTAAAGAGAAAGGCATGAGCAAAGGCGAGCTGCAGAGCGTTATGCGGGCTGTAGGCGGGCTCGATAAGCTCGTTGATCCCAAGGCCAAGGACCAAGACACCGTGGCGCTTGTCACGTACCTTGCCGAGAGCCAGAAATTCGACAAGCTGCTTGAGAACCAGCAGGTCCTGCGCGAGCCTGTGGTGCGCAACGGCAAGCAGGCCACGGTGGGCTACGAACCCGACGTCTGGAAGACCTGGGAGTAGTCCTTGGCAGGTTCGCGTACATATCGTACGAAGGCGCTGGTGCTCGATAAAACCAAGCTGGGGGAGAGCGATCTCATCCTCGAGCTTCTAGCTGAGGACGGTCGCAAGATCCGTGCGGTTGCCAAGGGGGCGCGCAAGCCCGGCGGGCGCTTGGCCGCACGCTGCGAGCTTTTCTCTACGGCGGATCTGCTGCTTGCGCACGGGCGCTCGCTCGACGTGGTGTCGCAGGCCCAGCTCGTGGCCGCTCCGTTGGCAACGAGCGTTGCCTACGAGACGGTCTCGGCGGCGAGCGCTGTTGCCGAGACCGCTAAACTCTGCTCGTTCGAAGATGCCGAAGACCCCTTTGTGTTCCGCATCACGGAGCGCGCCCTCGCGTGCATAGGGGCTTCTCCCGATGGGGCGCATCTCGACCTCATCGCGGCGGCATACATCTTCAAGGTGCTTGCCCACATGGGGTACCGCGCGGACTTCTCGGCCTGCGTTGCGTGCGGCGATCCAGATGTGAGCTGGTTCTCGGCCTCCATGGGCGGACTTCTCTGCGCCTCGTGCGCACGCGATATCGCTGGAGCCGAACAGCTCGGTACCGCCGAGGTGGGTTGGCTGCGCGCGCTCATGAGCCTGACGTTTGACGAGCTCGAGGCAGCGCCTATCTACGCCCCGACGGCCGTGTTTTTGCTGTCTCTGGCGCATTCGTGGGCGGCAACGCACCTCGATGCGCGTCTGCGTGCGCTCGAGTTTCTGCTGGGTCTTTAGCGAGGGGGTCGCGGTGTCTGATCAGAACGTGCTCGATCTGCTGCGCTCTTCGTGGCAGGTGCTGGGCAAGCCGGCGCGCGCGTCCGTGCGCCGGCTGGTGAACTACCAGATCGTAACGACCGCCTTTGTGCTGGCGGCGCAGCTCGCCATGATCGCCCTTGTCTGGGCTGGCGTGGCGCTTCCCGATGAAGTGTCCGTTGGCTTTCTCGTGCTGGTCTTTTGCCTAGAGATCTACGGCTACGTGCTCGTGCTGTACGCGCATCGTGCGGTTAAGGCAGACTACTTCGCCCGCGCCTTTCCGGGCGAGAACAACCCGGCTCGCGCGCACTGGAACGGCGCCAACGGCTTTATGCTCGCTCTGGGGCTCCTCGCGCTCAGCATGGCCGTGCCCAACCTGCTCTCTTTTGCCATCACCGTTCTTCTCGGCGACGTCTATGGGTTGTCGAACTTCTCCGCTGCGCTGTGGCTTTTGCTGGCGCTTATCTTGGTGCCGACCTGCTGCAAGCGCTTTGCGCAACCGCGCAGGTAGCGTGCGCGATCTGCCTAGCATTTGTGCATATCTTTGCCTTGAGGGGCGGTGCTAGACTGAGCCTGTTGCATCTAGGGGAGGCTCTATGGATCAGAGAGAGTATAGCTACCGCCGCTGGGCATGGCGCGAAGTGGCCGTGCTGATGGTGGTGCTTATCGCGGCGCTCGTTCTCGTGCCGTTTGTGCTCGCCATGTATCCGGCGTACTTCTTGCTGCTGTTTCTGAGCGCTTTGGTGACCATTCCCTTTGGGTGCTTTTTGGCATCGCAGTTTGAGGCCTGGGCGCTGACGCATCCGGCGCGCGGGCGCAACGTGCACGGAGCCATGACCGAGCTGGAGCAGGGGAGGCTCTACTACTTTGCCGAGACCCTGACGCTTGCGCCGCTTTGTCTGCTGGCGCTCGCTTCGCTCTTTGTCTGCGGTGCGGCCGACCAGGTCCAGCCCTGGAACATCGCGCTGACCGTTGTTGCGTTCTTGTCGCCGCTCGTGGCATATCGCTTTTTAGTGAACGCCTTTATGCAAGATGCCCGCATGGCAGAGGACGACGAGGCGTAACCAGCTGAATGTTGTCTGAATACGAGCATTAGCTTCCAACGTTATGGGTACCCTCTCTGTAAGAGCAGCCTTGCGGTTGGAGGTGGCCTATGGACGTTGGGATCAAGCGGCCTAAGAAGCTCCTGTTGGTGACTGGCATACTTACCGTCGTTGCGTTTCTATATCTTGTTGTTTGGGGGCCACAGGCCGTCGTTCAGGCGAGGCGCTACTTCAACACGGCTCCGTATGCAGTGTGCATCTTCTTGGTGTGGCCGGTCTTTGGCTTGTGCCTCGGGTTTACCGTGCTGTCGCTTATTAGGGGCATGCTTCCTCAGGCTACTTTGCCCGACGATGACAAGCAACGGCGCACGACTGCAGGT
>CASEEV010000023.1 GCA_949287065.1 uncultured Collinsella sp. | reverse complement strand
CTCGTCGCCCAGGATGTCGCACGAGGCGCTGATGGCGCGCTCCACGTGGGCGTTGCGCTCGGCGGCCAAAGGAACGATGCGGTTGCGCACGAAGTTCCGCAGGTAGGACGTGTCTTGGTTGCTCTCGTCCTCGCGCCACGGAATGCCGCGCACCAGAAGGTAGCGCACGAGCTCGGCGTGCGTGGCGTCCAGAAGCGGCCGCACGATGATGTTGCGGCGACGCGGAATGCTCGAGAGCCCCGCAGGGCCGGCGCCCCGGATCGCGTTCATAAGGAAGGTCTCGGCGCGGTCGGAGGCCGTGTGTGCCGTTACGATGCGCGCGTCGCGGCGGTTGCAGCCAAACTCGGCGCAGAGGTCGCGCACGTAGCGGCAGGCGGCGGCGTAGCGGGCCTCGCGCGCGGCGGCCTCGAGGTTGCGCTCGGCGCCGTCCTTCTCAACAACCGACGGGTCAAAGTGCTCCACGCGAACCGGAAGGCCAAACCGCGCCGCCAGCTCGCGCACGAACTGCTCGTCGCCGTCGGAGGCCTCTCCGCGCAGGTGATGGTTCATGTGCAGCACGTGCAATCGCTCGCGGGCCACCCGCGCCGTGCCGCGCCCGTCATCGAGATCGAGCATGCCGGTGCACGCGCGCACGAGAAGCGCCGTGGAATCCGCGCCGCCCGACACCATGAGCACGACCGGCGCCGAGGGAGACGCGCTGGCAGCGCTTGCGGCAGCCCGGGCAGAGCGCCCGCGCTGCGCTCCGGTCGTTTTGGAAAAGTATCGCGCAACCGTCGGCATGCCGGCTCCCATCCTCGCAACCCGCAGGACCAGCGCGTTGCGCCGGCCGGGGTCCTCGCGTCTCTCACTACATATATAGGTAGAATGGTACCCGGCCTTGCCGACCCATCGGATCAGAAGGAGCCCTTTGATGGCGGACGGATCACTCAAACTGCATATCCTCGGCAGCGGTTCCAAGGGCAACTGCGTGCTCGTTGAGAGCCCCGAGGGCATCGTCATGATCGACGACGGCTTCTCGCGCCGCGAGGCGCTCCGCCGCATGGCCGAACTCGACCTCGATCCCGACCGCATCTGCGCCCTTCTGCTCACGCACGAGCACTCCGACCATGTGAGCGGCGTGAGCGTGTGGGCGCGGCGCTTTGAGGGCCCGCTCTTTGCGAGCGCATCAACGCCCGGCGCCCGCAAGTACCTTGCCGAGCTGCCGTTTGAGCAGTTTGCCCCGGGAGACGAGCTCGAGGTGGCGGGCATGAGCATCTTGAGCTTCTCGACCTCGCACGACGTGGTCAACCCGGTGGGCTACCGCTTTGCCTACCGCGGCGACCGCGTGGGGCTCGCCACCGACACCGGCGTGCTCACGCCCGAGGCGCGCGACGCGCTCGCCGACTGCCGCATCCTGGCACTCGAGTCCAACCACGACGTGCCCATGCTCAAATGCGGCGACTACCCGCGCTACCTCAAGGAGCGCATCCTGTCGGAGCGCGGTCACCTCTCCAACGACCAGGCCGCCGAGGCCGCGCGCCTGCTCGTAACCGACCGCACCGAGCAGCTCGTAGCCATGCACCTCTCGCAGGACAACAACCGCCCGAGCCTTGCCGTGCGCGCCCTCGCCGCCGCGCTCGACGCCCCGCTCGACAACGAGCTCGGGTCGAGCGCCACCCGAGAAGCGCCCGCGCAGCACGGCGCCGCATGCGCCGGAGCGCCGATCGCGCGCACGCTGCACATCCGCCCCGCCGGCCAGAACCGCCCGATCACCGTGACGTAACCGGCACAAAAAGAGGGTGCCGGCCCTCTCGAGCCGGCACCCTTACATGGCCGTTCTTTGCCGATAAGCCCTCGTGCGCCCTGGGAGGAGGCGCCGCGCTTGCCCGCGCAGGGAAGGCTAGTCGATGGAGATCTTGGTGACGTTCTTCTTCTCGACGAACTTAGGCACGTTGATGGTCAGCACGCCGTCGGCGAGCTTGGCCGTGAGGCCCTCGGTGGCGGCGTCCTTGAGGTACACGCCGCGCGTGGCGCTGTAGCTCGTGAACTCCTTGGCCAGGTAGTTCTTGTCCTTGTCCTCCTCCTTGTCCTCAACGTTGACCGAGATGGACAGACGGCCCTCGTTGAGCTCAACGTCGATCTCGTCGCGCGAGACGCCGGCCAGGTAGGCCTTGACCACGTAGGCGTCGCCCGCGTCCTCGACGTCCATGGGGAAGGCGGCGTCGGTAACGGCGCTGTTAGCCATGTTCGCCAGATCATCGAATGCGTCGAGCCAGCTGGTCATAGGACGAATACCAAAGTGATAAGGAACCATGCTTGCCATAGTGCTCACTCCTTTTGCGACCCCAGCCGTGGGCCGTTTGCCCGCGCTGCTGGGACTTGGTTGCTGTTCGATCTTGTTTATGCCCCGGCTGCGGCATCCTATACTGCAATAATCAGTTTTTCTCAGCGTCACAGCATCATCATATTTAAGTGTGATTGACTTAGATTTAGAGAGAACCAAGCGCATGCTTCCATGCGCTATACCAGCATGCGCTTTCAGCTCGCCTACAGACATATGGCGTCTGGAGCGGCATGTAAATTCGGCATGTTCCCGATCCCACCCGAGAAGCGCCTTCCGTACAATGGGTATCAACTCAATTGGTTGTTGACATCGCGCCTACCGAGCAGAAAGCCGTGGCATATGGACAGAAGAGAGCGCATGCATATCCCCGACCCCGCCACCGCAGCTCAGGCAAGCAGGGCGCAGCGCGTGCCGCGGGTCCGCGCGCAGGCAACCGGCGCGATGCCGCGCACCTCGGCGCAGCGCACCGGCAGTATTGCGCGCGACGACATCCCGGGCACAGGGCGCATAGCGCGCCGCGAGGCCAGCGTGCCGGAGGCCGTGGCATCGGCAACGGCCCCTCACTCGGGCGCGCCGCAACCCATTGGCGCGCGCTACCTCGAGTCGCAGCAGCCCGGCACGACCATGGCGTTCCCCGAGGGCGAGCCCATCTCTGCCAGGTCGGAGTATCACCGCCGCATACCCCACATCACGCAGGAGCCCATCAGCGACGAAGGCGACTACGTAACGCTCGACCGTTACGAGACGCTCGAGCAGCGCAGCTCGCGCGTGCCAGACAACCGCAGCGCCGACCGCACCGGCGCCTTCCGCGCCGACGACCGCCGCGCGCGGCGCTCGGAGCCCGCCGGCTCCGACACATGGCAAAACGCCGCCGTTGCGCCTGAGCCGATCTCGGTGCGCCCCGCGGCGGGGCGCAAGCACATGGGCACTGCCACCAGCGACGTAGAGTACCTTCCGCAAACCGCGCCGCACGGCGGCGACCTCCACTACGGGCGCTACCTCCAGATGCCCAAGGCGGGCAAGACCATCTTCACCGCCAACCGCCGCGTCAAGCGCCGGCGGCACGCGGTGCTCGCCCTTGTTGCGGTTGTTATCCTCATTGCCGGTATCATATGGTTCTTCCTGCTTCGCTAGGCACGCAGGCACAGAAAGGAACGGCCGTGGCCGACACATGCGCCTTCGCCGACGGAGGCTCCTATATCTACGCAGACAACGCGGCCACCACGCCGCTCGCGACCGAGGCGCTCGACGCCATGCTCCCCTACCTGGGCGATAAGTTCGGCAATCCGAGCGGCATCCACCGCGTCGCCCGTGAGGCGGCGCGCGCCCTCGCCACTGCCCGCGAGAAGGTCGCCGACCTGCTGGGCGCCGAGGCGCGGGAGCTCTACTTCACGAGCGGCGGGTCCGAGTCGGACAACTGGGTGCTGCGCGGGGCTGCGAGGCGCTTTGCCGACCTCTACGGCACTGCCGCGCCCGTGCGCATCGTAACGAGCGGCATTGAGCACCATGCCGTGCTGCGCGCATGCGAGCAGCTCGAGGCGGAGGGTGTGGAGGTTACCCACCTGCCGGTCGATGCCCAAGGGCACGTGAGCCCCCGCGACCTCGAGGCCGCCCTCGCCGCCCAAGAAGAAGCCAACCGCGCCGCCGGCGTCGACGCGCCCGGCTGCGCCCTCGTGTCGGTCATGCTCGCCAACAACGAGATCGGCACCATCGAGGATGTGCCCGCTCTCGCCTCCGTCGCCCACGCTCACGGCGCGCCCTTCCACACCGACGCCGTGCAGGCGGTCGGCCACATTCCCGTCAACGTAGGCGACCTTGGGGTCGACGCGCTCTCGCTCTCGGCACACAAGTTCCACGGCCCCCGGGGCTGCGGCGCGCTGTACCTGCGCGAGGGCTTCTCGGTCCCCGCGCTCATAGCCGGCGGCGCGCAGGAGCGCGGCGAGCGCGCAGGCACCGAGAACCTCGCCGGCATCGTCGGCACGGCAGCCGCCCTCGAGCTCATGTGCGACCGCCTCGACGAGAAGCGCAACCGCACGGCACGCCTGCGCGACCAGGTGATCCAGGCCGTAACGTCGGCTGTTCCCGGCGTGCGCCTGACGGGAGACCCACTGCGCCGGCTCCCGAGCATAGCATCGTTTACCTGCGAGAACGTCGACGGCGAGCTTCTCGTGGTCATTCTCGACCAGCTCGGCGTGGCGGCGGCGACCGGATCGGCCTGCTCGACCGGGTCGACCGACCCCTCGCACGTGCTCGCCGCCTGCGGCATCCCGGGCTCCGAGGCCAAAGGGGCGCTTCGCCTCTCAATTGCCGATGACCTGACGGAGCATGATGCGGCGCTTCTCGGCAGCCGCACGGCAGAGGCCATACGGCGCGCGCGCAGCCTCAGCGCGCTGCGTTAAGGAGACCCATTCAACCGCACGTTGATCGTTCGTGTAATACGGGTTGTTTTGCGCAAAGCCCCTGAGCTGGATCTTTGTTTGCGCTACCCTACTCAGGCTAGCCCCGTTGCTGCCGCACGCCGTCGGCAGCATGCGACAGCAACGGGGCAACGACCCGCACGGAAGGAAGGAACAACATGGGTCTTCTCAAGGAGTTCAAAGAGTTCATTAGCCGCGGCAACGTTATGGACCTCGCCGTCGGCGTTATCATCGGCGGCGCCTTCACGGCGATCGTCAACTCGCTCGTCAACGACATTATCACCCCGGTCATCTCGATCCTCACCGGCGGCACCGAGCAGGTTTCCGGCATGTCCGTCGTTTTCAACGGCGTTGAGATCAAATTCGGCAGCTTCCTCGGCGCCATCATCAGCTTCCTGATCACCGCCGCGGTGCTCTTTGCCATCATCAAGGCCTTCAACAACGCTCAGAAGCTCGCCAAGCTCGTCCCGGGCGTGGGCGGCAAAGAGGAGGAGGCCGCGCCCGAGCCGCGCGTTTGCCCCTACTGCAAGCAGGAGATCGCCGACGACGCGACCCGCTGCCCGCACTGCACCTCCGTGCTCCCCGGCTTCGACGGCGACTTCTAAGCCGCTGCCTGCAACATACGCGACCGTCCGCATTGCCTCGGAACGGCCGTCCCTCACGCAGCCCTGCGCTTCTCGCCAAGCGCAGGGCTGTTTTTTGCGGCGCGCAAGCCGGCGCTGCGCCCGGGGCGCCATGCTGCGCCCGCGTAAAGACTTCGCGCAAAAGCGCAGAGCGTCCGTTGGCAGCGGCGCCGCGCAGGTAGAATCGCGTTGGCAAACAACTGAGGAGACCGTCATGACACATCGCAGCACCGCGCCCGGCCCGGCATCCAGCCGAGCAGCGCGCAGCGACCGAGAACCCGGCGCCCCTGCGCCCAGCACACAGCCAAGCGCAAGCACCGGCACGCCGGCAGGCACGCTCGACACACTCGAGATCGGCAAAGACGCGTTTATCGCGTCGGTCGAGTGCACCGAGCCGTCGCTCAGGCAGCACATCCTCGATATGGGCCTCACGCCCGGCACCGAGGTCACCATGGTCAAGGTCGCCCCTATGGGCGACCCACTCGAGATCCGCCTGCGCGGCTACGAGCTCACGCTGCGCCGCGACGACGCCGCGCATATTGCGCTGAGCCAGGTGCACGACGCCCACAACAAGATGCGCGCAAACGCCCCGGCGAGCAGCGCGCCCCATCCGGCGCTCGGCGAGGGTGTGGCACCGCGCGGCGGCGAACGCCCGCTACCCGAGGGCGCGCCCTTGAGCTTTGCGCTCGCCGGCAACCAGAACTGCGGCAAAACCACGCTCTTCAACCAGCTCACCGGCTCCAACCAGCACGTGGGCAACTTTCCGGGCGTTACCGTGGACCGCAAGGACGGCCAGATCAAAGGCCACCCCGAGGCCACCATCACCGACCTGCCCGGCATCTACTCGCTCAGCCCCTACACGAGCGAGGAGGTGGTGAGCCGCCAGTTCATCCTCGACACCGACCCCGACGCCATTATCGACATCGTCGACGCCACCAACATCGAGCGCAACCTCTACCTGACGCTGCAGCTCATGGAGCTCGACCGGCCCATGGTGCTCGCCCTCAACATGATGGACGAGCTCACGGCCAACGGCGGCACGGTCGACGTCAACGCGCTCGAAGCCGCCCTCGGCATTCCCGTGGTGCCCATCTCGGCCGCCAAGAGCGAGGGCATCGGCGAGCTCACCGAGCACGCCCTGCACGTGGCGCGCTTTCGCGAGCGCCCCGGCCGCCTCGACTTCTGCGCCGCCGACGGCCCCGACCACGGCGCGCTGCACCGCTGCATCCACGGCCTCATCCACCTCATCACCGACCACGCCGAGGCCGCCAACATCCCCGTGCGCTTTGCCGCAACCAAGCTCATCGAGGGCGACAAGCTCGTCATCCAAGCGCTGGCGCTCGACAAGAACGAGCTCGACGGCGCCGAGCACATCATCAGCCAAATGGAGCGCGAGGCGGGCACCGACCGCATGGCGGCGCTCGCCGACATGCGCTTCTCGTTTATCGAGGGCATCTGCCAGGCAAGCGTGGTCAAGCCGCACGAAAGCCGCGAGCACGCGCGCTCCGTGGCGGCCGACAAGATCCTCACCGGCAAGTACACGGCCATCCCCGTCTTTATCGGCATCATGGCGCTCGTGTTCTGGCTGACATTCGACCTGATCGGGCAGCGCCTCTCCGACCTGCTCGAACTCGCCATCGGCGCCTTCACCGACGTGGTTGACCAGGCGCTCGCCGACTTTGGCGTGAACCCCGTGGTGCACTCGCTCGTCATCGACGGCGTCTTTGCCGGCGTGGGCAGCGTGCTCAGCTTCCTGCCGATCATCGTGGTGCTCTTCATCCTGCTGTCGGTGCTCGAGGACTCGGGCTACATGGCGCGCGTCGCCTTTGTGATGGACAAGATCCTGCGCAAGCTCGGCCTCTCCGGCCGCAGCTTCGTGCCCATGCTCATCGGCTTCGGCTGCAGCGTGCCGGCGGTCATGGCAACGCGCACCCTCCCCTCCGAGCACGACCGCAAGATGACCGTCATGCTCACGCCCTTCATGAGCTGCTCGGCCAAGCTGCCGGTTTACGCGCTCTTCTCGGCGGCGTTCTTCCCCGACCACGCGGCGCTCGTGATGATCAGCCTGTACCTCATGGGCATGGCCGTGGGCGTGCTCGTGGCGCTCGTCCTCAAGCGCACGGCGTTTCGCGGCGACCCCGTGCCGTTTGTCATGGAGCTGCCCAACTACCGCCTGCCGTCGGCCAAGACCACCGCGCGCCTCGCGTGGGACAAGGCCAAGGGCTTTGCCACCAAGGCGTTCACGATCATCTTCGTCGCGAGCGTTGTCATCTGGTTCCTCCAGACCTTCGACATCCGCTTCAACGTGGTGACCGACCAGACGCAGAGCATGCTCGCCGCCCTCGGCACGCTGCTGGCGCCGCTCTTTGCGCCGCTCGGTTTCGGCAACTGGATCTCGGCTTCGGCGCTCGCGGCGGGCTTCGGCGCAAAAGAGAACGTCGTGGCCACCATCACCGTGCTCATGGGCGGCTCCACCGAGGCGCTCGCCACGCTGTTCACACCGCTCACGGCGTTTGTGTTCCTCACGTTCACGCTGCTCTACACGCCCTGCGTGGCGGCGGTCTCCGCCATCAAGAACGAGCTCGGCGGCCGCATGGCGCTCGGCGTGGTTCTCATGCAGTGCGGCGTTGCCTGGGTCGTGGCCTTTGCCG
This sequence comes from uncultured Collinsella sp., assembly GCA_949287065.1. Lineage (GTDB taxonomy): Bacteria > Actinomycetota > Coriobacteriia > Coriobacteriales > Coriobacteriaceae > CALUOB01. Next base: position 47,585 of record CASEEV010000023.1, on the reverse strand, counting down.
TCAAGCTCATCGGGAGCGCGCTCGGGCTCGGCTAGGAGCGCTTCTCGCCCGCACGGGGGGGGGCGCCCAGGCGCACCCCAAAACCAGCACGTCCCAAGAGGGGTCGCGAGCGTCTGCGCCGCGGCCCCTCTCGCTCTTTCTTGAGAAAGACTTGAGGCCTTTGCCGTTTTTGTAAACCGCTGGTAAAGCATAGTGCAGGCTTCTATCATGGCATCCTGGATTGCTCGCTGCGCCCGCGCAAGGCACCGCTTGTGGCACCCCTGCGCGGCACGGCGAGAACAACGCCGAGAACCGCGCCCACCAGCGAGGCGCGCGCAGCTTCGCAACAGGAGAACCGCCATGATCACGACCGTCATCTTTGCCCTAGCGCTCGTCGCGACGCTCGCAAGCGCTGTGCTCGCCGTAGCCGACGTGCGCCGCACGCGGACCGAGACCGCAGACGCCGGCTCTGCCGCCGGCAATGGGAGCGCCTCCGCAAACGCACCGCACCGGCTTCGTCCGAGCGGCGTTGTCTGGGGCGGCGTGTTTTTGCTGTTCGAGCTCTTCCTCGTCATTTGGAGCGCCCTTGGCCTTGTTGCCCAGGACCCTGCCTCGGCCGTTGTTGCCGCCGTTGCCCTTACGGCGGGCGGCGCCATGAGCTTCAACCGCCACCGCCTGGCATCGCAGCTTCCCGCCAAGCTGCTCGCGCACCCGCTGGCATGCGCCGTGGTCGCGCTCGGGCTTGGCGCGGTCTTTGCCGTGCTGGCGCTCGAGGTCCCCTCGAACCACGACATCGCCTACATGTACCCGCTCTGCCTGCTGCTCGAGATCGGCCTGGTGTACGCGCTCTTCGCCGGCTTGTTCTTTCTGTTCCAGCGCACCGGGTCTGCGCCGGGCGTCCTCGCCATCGTGGCGTTCTTCGTCGGCATCGCTCAGTACTTTGTGATTCTCTTCAAGACCATGCCCATCTCGCCGAGCGACCTCTTCGCCATCAACACGGCGGCGGCCGTTGCGGGCTCGGGCTACACCTACACGCTCTCGGCGTTCTGCCTCTATGGCTTTGCGCTCCTCGCCTGCGCGCTCATTCTGGTAACGCCGCTTGGCGAGCTGCGCCATGCTGCCGACGCCTCTGCCGCCGAACCGCGCGGCGCCCATGCGGCCGCCTCTGCCCCGCGCCCGGGCCGCGCCCGCCGCATCGGCATCAACGTGCTGGCGGCGCTTTTGCTCTTCGGCGGCGTTGCCGCGCACGTGACGCTCGTCGACTACTACAACTTCCTCGGCATCCAGGTCTACACCTGGCGCCCACTCGAAAGCTACTACCGCCAGGGCTTCCTGCCCTCGTTCATCTCGAGCGCGCAGCTCATGGTGCCGCCCAAGCCTGCCGGCTACAACGCCGAGGAGGCCGATGCCCTGGTCGACAAGTACGCTGCCTCCTATGACGAGGCCAACGCCAACAACGCCGACCGCGCGGCTGCCGAGAAGCAGTTCAACACGGAGCAGCCCACCGTCATCACCATCATGAACGAGACCTTCTCGGACCTCTCGATCTACCAGAACATGCACGCCGGCTACGAGGGCCCGCAGTTCTTCAAGAGCCTCGACGACGCCCTGTTCCGCGGCGACCTGTACGTCTCGGCCTACGGCGGCGGCACCTGCAACACCGAGTGGGAGTACCTCACGGGCAGCTCCATGAGCTTCTTGGGCTCGGGCCTCTACCCGTACATGGTGTACAACCAGAACCCGGCGCCCTCGCTCGCCGAGCAGTTTGGCGAGCTGGGCTACACCACCACCGCCATGCACCCCAACCACGCGAGCAACTGGAACCGCACGAACGTTTACCAGCAGCTCGGCTTCGACCAGTTCCTCTCGATCGACGACTTTGAGGGCGCCGACACGCTCCGCGGCATGGTGACCGACGGCGCCACCTACGACAAGATCCTCGAGCTGCTCGAAGAGAACGACGACCCGCAGTTCATCTTCGACGTGACGATGCAGAACCACTCCGGTTACAACACCGGCCTGGTGCCGGCGGCCGAGCTCGAGCACTACAGCATCGACGGCGTGGAGGACCCCGAGGTCAACGAGTACCTCTCGCTTATCCAGCAGTCCGACGAGGACCTCGAGAAGTTCATCGGCGAGCTGCGCGAGCTTGACCGCCCGGTCATCGTGGTATTCTTCGGCGACCACCAGCCGAGCTTCCCGAGCACCTACAACGACATGTGGTTCACCGACGAGGACGAGGGCACGCACACCGAGCGCCTCTGGCACACCCAGTACTTTGTCTGGGCAAACTACGACGTTGCCGGCAGCACGCAAAAGAGCGAGCACATTGACACGAGCACCAACTACCTCGGCGCCCTTATGGCAGAGGCCGTGGGCGCGCCGCTCACCAACCTCGAGAAGGCGCACCTCTCTCTGCGCGAGGAGCTGCCGATCATCAACGTCATCGGCTACCAGGGTTCCGACGGCGCCTGGCACCTGACCGGCCAAGACGATGACAGCGAGGCTGCCAACCTGCGCAACGACCTGTGGGCCATGCAGTACCGTACGCTCTTCGACACGGGCGAGCCGGTCTACGCCACCGAGCGCCAGACCGAGGCCAACGAGACCAACCCCAACCTCGCGCCAGGAACCACCGCGATTCTCTAGGTTTTCTCACCAGGGCCCCCTCCGGGGGCTCGTCCTTCCGAGGGCCCGCCTCTCCGGAAACTCATCCCCTAACCGGCAAGGCCGCTCGGCGCTTCTCCGCGCCGAGCGGCTTTTTTGCTCCGCCGCGCGCCGGCGGAGAAGAACGGGCGCGCGCCGCCTGCGAGTCACGTCACAACAGAAGGCGGCCCTCGGCATCACCGCACACGTGACGCCAAGGGTCGCCTTACCGCAGCATGCATGCCCGCAACGCGGGCAGCAAAGGATCGCGCAGGCTAGCGCGCCATGACCTCGAGCACTTGCTGCTCGGCGAGCGCCTTGCCGACGCTCGTGAGGAAGGGCACGCCGTTGACGTACGGGCACGGCAGGCCCTCGGGCTCCACGGTCGTGGCGATGAGCAGGTCGGCGCCCTTCTCGCAGTTGGCCTTTGCCTCGGCGATGGCGCACTGCACGATCTTGTACTGACCGGCGTAGCCGTTCTCGTCGAGCAGGTCAGAAACCTTCTTTGCGACGGCGGTCGACGTCGCGATGCCCGAGCCGCAAGCCAGGACAATAGTCTTCATGGTGATGCCCCCCTCACTGCACAGACCGCAGGTGCGGTCCGCAAAACTACCCAATAAGACACGTCTTTCGACCCCTAGTATACTTGCCCCGCCTGCAACCGGCCAGCGCGCGCGACCACTGAAAGAACGTGGAAGGCGGTGGGATGATTGCGTGCCTTGCCGCCGCGCACAGCAAACGCCCTGCGCGGCACAGAACCGCGCAGGGCGTTTTGACAACAAAGACCTAGCTGCGAGAAGAGCGGGCGAGCCGCAAACGCGCACCTAGATCGTGCGCCGGCCCTGGCTCCGCTACATGAGCTTGCGGAAGAGCTCCTTGAGGTCATCGACGCTGGCGTCCTTGGGGTTGCCCGGAGCGCAGGCGTCGGCATGGGCGGACTCGGCCAGGAAGTCGAGGTCCTCCTCCTTGAGCGCCTCGACCTTCTTCGGAATGCCCACGTCCTCGCCGAGCTTGGCCACAGCCGCGATGGCGGCGGCACGGTACTCGTCCTGGCTCATCTCGTCAACGCCCTCGACACCCATGGCGCGCGCGATCTCGCGGTACTTCTCGCCCGAGCAGTCGGCGTTATAGGCCATAACCAGCGGCAGCGCCATAGCGCAGGCAACGCCGTGCGGCGTGTCGTACACCGCGCCGAGTGTGTGCGCCATGGAGTGCGCGATGCCCAGGCCGACGTTGGAGAAGCCCATGCCGGCAATGTACTCGGCGAGCGCCATGCCCTCGCGACCCTCGCCCGGCGTCTTGTCCTTGGCCTCCTGCACGGCCTTGCGCAGGTAGGTGGCAACGAGCTTGACGGCCTCGAGATGGAACATGTCGGTCATGGTCCACGCGGCCTTGGTGGTGTAACCCTCGATAGCGTGAGTCAGCGCGTCCATGCCGGTGGCGGCGGTAAGGCCCACGGGCATGGTGCCCATCATCTCGGGGTCAACGAAGGCAACCACGGGCATGTCGTGCGGGTCGACGCACACGAACTTGCGCTTACGCTCGACGTCGGTGATGACGTAGTTGATAGTGACCTCGGCAGCCGTGCCGGCCGTGGTGGGTACGGCGAGGATCGGCGTGCAGGGGTTCTTGGTGGGAGCGACGCCCTCGAGCGAGCGCACGTCGGCGAACTCGGGGTTAGTGATGATGATGCCGATAGCCTTGGCCGTGTCCATGGAGGAGCCGCCGCCGATAGCGATGATGTGGTCGGCACCGGAAGCCTTAAAGGCCTCGACGCCGTGCTGGACGTTCTCGATCGTGGGGTTGGGCTTGATGTCAGAGTAGATCTCGTAGGGAATGTGGGCCTCGTCGAGGATGTCGGTGACCTTGGCGGTAACGCCGAACTTCACCAGATCGGGGTCAGAGGCAACGAAGGCCTTCTCAAAGCCGCGCGCCTTGACCTCGGTAGCGATCTCGGCAATGGCGCCGGCGCCGTGATACGAGGTCTCGTTGAGCATGATGCGATTGACTGCCATGCAAACCACTTCTTTCTCGTCAGTGATGGGGCGTGGAATGAGCTTTCCACACCTTTATATAACGATAAGATGCTCCCCATTCCAAACGATTTGGAGCGCTTGCATCGGCGAGCGGTGCGAGCCAGCGGCAAGCAGACAGGAAACGCCGCCTCCTGTGGCAACGCAGCAAAGCGCCGGACATGGTTGCCCCAAACGCCGTGAACGCGCCGCTGAGGTGCTCAAAGAACGCCGCGGGCGAGAAGAACGGGGAGACGTGCGCCTGGAGACGCGCGTCTCTGCCAAGCTGCGCAGAAAGGAGCACACGACTGATATGCTGCGCAAAACTGCAGCCGATACGGGTGCGCTGCGCAGTTTTGCACGCGATACGGGCGGGCACTCGGTTAGTCTTCGGCCTTTCGGTCGAGAAAGACGCCTTCGTCCGGCATTTACTCTACAAGTGTCTTGCAAGCGTAGATTATCAGAGAAGAACTCTGTTACCTACCTACCGTATCGTGGACTTTTCTGCGCAGCACGTCCGTATCGTGAGCATTTCCGCGCAGAGCCTCAGTATCGTGCTTCTTTTTGCGCCGCATACCCGTATTGCACGCGATTCTGCGCAGGAGCCAACCTGCAAGCAAGGGCGGAGGGGTTCGAGTCCACGAGATGGGCGTCAAAACGAGAAGGGCCCCGCTGCCGGGGCCCTAACAGCCATGGTAGGGGCGGAGGGACTCGGCGCGGCTGGCGCCGCGCCTGCGCTGCGGGGCCTCCGGCCCCTTGCGCGCTTCGCTGGAAAAGTGCTCACGCACTTTTCTCAGCTCCGCGCCCTACCGGGTTCGAGTCCACGAGATGGGCGTCAAAACGAGAAGGGCCCCGCTGCCGGGGCCCTAACAGCCATGGTAGGGGCGGAGGGACTCGAACCCTCAATCCTTGCGGCCGAAGATTTTAAGTCTCCTGCGTATGCCAATTCCGCCACGCCCCCGTGGGGTGAGTTGTGTGTAGAACAGTTTAGCATGACGGCGCCGTGCGGCCGGCGTCGGGCGGGGACCTAGGACAGCTTGGGGAGCCAACCCACGGTCGTCGCACCTTGCGCATAGGCCTCGGCAACGGTGCGGGCAAGCCCTATGAGCAGGCCGTTCTCGCTCACCGTGAGCGCACGGTAGCCGCCCGTGGCAAGCACGCTCTCTATGGCCAAGGCACCTGCCATGATCACGCGGGCGCGCTTTGGCTGAATGCCGGGCAGCGCCGCGATCTCGTCTGTCGACATGCGCGCAAACCGCTCGATGCACGCACGCACCTCGTCAAGCGTCAGCTCATGCAGATGCACGAATGCGCTGTCGTAGGGGTCGAGCTCGTGCACCATGGCAACCAGCGTGGTTACCGTACCGCCCACGGCAACGATCCGGTCTGGAAGCCCGACATCGCGCGCGGCGAGCTCGTGCCAGTACGCGGCAAACTGCGGGTCCATCCACGAGCGCGCGGCGTCTACCTCGCCCGAAGCGGGCGGTTGGGCCGAGAAGAACTTATCGGTTACGCGACGACAGCCGATGTTGAGCGACTGAACCTGCTCGAGTTCCAAACGCTCCGCCCCGCAAGCGGACAAAACGCTAGGATCCGTTGCAATGCGGCCGACGGCGATCTCGGTCGAACCGCCGCCGGAGTCGACCACGCCGATGCGCTCGCCTGCAAAGTCGGCCGCCACACCGAAGAACGTGAGACGCGCCTCGGTCTCGCCAGGAATAACCTGGGGCTCAAACCCCAGCCCGCGCAGCTGCTCCAACAGCACATTGCCGTTGGCGGCGTCGCGTGCCGCGCTCGTCAGGGTGAGGGCGCATGCGTCGGGCGCAAAGGCAGCGACTTCGCGCGCGTATCCGCTGCACGCGGCAACCACGCGCTCCATGGCGGCCTCGCTGAGCTCGCCCGTTGCGTCGACCCCCTCGCCGAGGTCCGTGATGGCGCTCTTCTTATCAAAGCGCACGATACGGCCGTTCTCGATCTCGGCCAGAATAAGACGCGACGTCACCGTGCCCAGATCAACAGCGGCAACCCTAACCGGCCGTGCCGGCACCCGAGCCTCGCCCATGGCGGCCCCTTTCATACGTTGTGCATCGCATCCTATTGTAGGCCACGCCCGGGCGCGCCGGCGCTGCGGCGCCTACTGCCCGTCCGCACCGACCGACATAATGCCCTGGGCCTCATCAGGCGAGAAGAAAAACACGCCGTCGAGAATGCTCAGGTACCACGGCGTCTCGATCTCGGTCTTGCCGGTCTTCTCGGCCAGCGTATCGGGCACGCCCTTCTTGCTCGAACCGGTTCCGCCCGCCGCCTTGCCGTCGACCGTGGTCGGCGCCTGCTCGTCGTCGGGCACACCGTCGCCGTCGAGGTCCTCAGCATCGTCAGTGCCCGAGCCGTCCTCGCCGGCATCTGAGCCGCCGTCTTTCTCGCCGTCCTTGCTGGAGCCGTCCTTATCGGACGAGCCTTCCTCGGGGATCGGATTGCCGTCCTCGTCCAGGCCGACCACCACGCCGGCGGTCTCGCCCTCGCGCACAAGTCCGAGCTCGTCGCGGGCAATGTCCTCGATGCCCTCCTGCGAGAGGAGCTTGTCGACGTTGTCCTGCAGCTCCTCGTTGTACGAGCGCCCCTGCTTGAGACGCTCCTCGAGCACGTCCTGCGAGCGCCACGCCACGTAGTAGTCGCGGACCGGAAAGTAAATGCTCGCCACCACGGCGATAAGCACCACCAGGAAGAACGCCCAGCGGTACGGGCCGGTTGTGATGTCGTAGATCGCGCGCACCACGGCATTGTCGTTGGCATAGCGCATGAAGTTGGTTCCGCGCTTTGAAGAGTCCCCGCGCCGCCCGGACGCGTCGTCGCCCTTGCGCGATGTGCCCGAGCCTCCGAGGGCGCCAAGAACCGCGCCCGCGGCCCCGGCGACTTTGCCTGCGGCGGACTCAGCTGCAGAAGACCCCTTTGACGCTGCCCCGCGTGCCGTGCGGCGGCCGGTCTTCTCGCTTGGCTCGTCGGCCGGCGGTACCGCTGCGCCCCGCCGCCCTGCGCTGCCGCCCTCAACCACGCGCGAGCGCGCGGAGCGAGCGCGCTGGTCGCTCTGGGGCGTGCGCGAGAACACGGGGGCGTCCGCCTTGGCCTTGCCGCGCGTGCGCGAACGTACGCGCGAAGACCCCGCGGAAGCATGGGAAGACTCGGGCGCACCCGCAGCTGCGGCGGCCTTGGCCATGTCCTCGTGCGAGATCACGCCCGCGGCATTGGGGTCAAAGGCGCGCGCCACTTTGGCACGCACGCCCGAACGATTGGTATGTGAGGAAAAGAGGGCCATCTACCAGCGCCTTGCTTCGAATGATGTACGTCTCGCGCCTACGTTGCCGCGCGCCTGGCAGGCGGCGGCTCGCCCGGCTGACCGAGCGTTACTCATTTATACCACGCGCTCCCGGGCGAGATGTGAAGGCCCCGCGCTCTTCACGACCGCGGGGCCACCGTGCTCAACCGTTACTTGTACTGCCCTGGCCGCAAGCTTGCGCGAACGCTTTGTTCGGAGTGGCGCCAGTTACCCCTCGATAAGGCCGAGGTGCACGAAGGCGTTCCACATGCCGTCGTCGTCCACGTCGGTCGTGACCCAGTCGGCAGCCGCTTTGGCCTCGTCGCCGCCCGAGCCCATGCAGACACTCTGCGCGCAGCACTCGAACATGGGGATGTCGATCTTGGCGTCGCCCACGGCAATGGTGTCGGCCATGTCGGCCTTGAGGTAGTCGACGAGCACGTGCACCGCGTGCGCCTTGTCGATGCCCTTGACCCCCAGGTCGCCAAAGAGCGCGTGCTCGCCCTTGCCGCCCCAGGTGTTGGCCACCAGATCGGGGAACTCCTCGATGGAATCGAGGTGATCCTGGTAGCTCGAAAGGATGAAGCTCACCTTGTTGAGGTCGTCGCGGTAGAGCTCGCCGCCGTAGACGAGGCCGTCGAGAAACGCGCTGGCGCTCTCGCCCGCCGCCTCGTCATCGGCGCCCTTGCCCTTGGCGTAGGCGATCATGGCCGGACGCGACGCCTCGCGGAAGTTCTCGCTCGCAAAGAGGCCGTTGTTGGATTCGAGGTAAAACTCGAGTCCGCGGCTGTGCAGCCAGTCGACGATGTGCTTGCACTGCTCGAGCGTGATGAGCTGGTGCATGACCACGTGGTCGTGATCCTCCACATAGCAGCCGTTGCCGCCGATCATGCCGTCGAAGCCGATCTCCCAGATCTCGGGCGGGTTCTCGGCCTTGCTGCGGCCGGTGCACATGTACACGCGGTGGCCGTTGGCGCGCGCCTTCTTGATGGCGTCCTTGGCCGACTGCGGAACGTTGTTCTCGTAGTCGGTGATGGTGCCGTCGACGTCGAGAAACACGATCTTCTTGTCGCTCATGCTGCCTCCCTGACTAAGCTATTGATCTGACGGAGGCGGCGCCGTGCCGCGGCCGCTCCGTCGCGGCCCTGCGCCTCCGTTTGCGCATCATCGCGAGGGTAGCAGATCGCGCGCATGCCGAGCAGGACCCAGCCGGCGAACGGCGCCAAGTCGGCACGTTCTTATCAGCTCCGACCGCTCGCCCGCGTACGTGCGGGCCCTACCTGAGAAAAACGTCGCAAGCCTACGGCACAAGCAGCGCGGCCACAGCCCTGGAAGGGCCTGCGGCCGCGCGCGAAGGAGCCTGGACAAAGCGCCGCGACACCTGTTGCAGCGCTGCGGCGCATCGGCTGTTAGCGGATGTTGTAGAACGCGTTCTTGCCCGCGTACTCGGAACTGCCGCCGAGCTCGTCCTCGATACGAATGAGCTGGTTGTACTTGGCAATGCGGTCGGAGCGGCACGGTGCGCCGGTCTTGATCTGGCCGGCGTTGGTGGCAACGGCCAGGTCGGCGATCGTGGAGTCCTCGGTCTCGCCCGAACGGTGGCTCACGATGCAGGCGTAGCCCGCGCGCTTGGCCATCTCGATGGCCTCGAGGCTCTCGGTCAGGCTGCCGATCTGGTTGACCTTCACGAGGATGGCGTTGGCGGCGCCGAGCTCGATGCCCTTCTTCAGGCGCTCGGTGTTGGTGACGAAGAGGTCGTCGCCCACGAGCTGTACCTTCTTGCCGATGCGCTCGGTGAGCTTGACCCAGCCGTCCCAGTCCTCCTCGGCAAGGCCGTCCTCGATGGAGATGATCGGGTACTTCTCGACCAGGGCTGCCCAGTAGTCGATCATCTCGTCGGTCGTAAGCGTGCGGCCCTCGCCCTTGAGCTCGTAAACGCCCTTCTCGGCGTCGTAGAGCTCGGTGGTAGCCGGGTCCATGGCGTACATGAAGTCGACGCCCGGCTTGAAGCCCGCGGCCTCGACGGCCTGGGTGATGTACTGCAGCGGCTCCTCGTTGGTCTTGAGGTCAGGAGCGAAGCCGCCCTCGTCGCCGACGCCCGTGGCGTGGCCGGACTTCTTGAGAACGTCCTTGAGGGTGTGGTACACCTGGGCGCACCAGCGCAGGCCCTCGGTGAAGGACGGGGCGCCGACCGGCATGATCATGAACTCCTGGAAGTCGACGTTGTTGTCGGCGTGCACGCCGCCGTTCAGGATGTTCATCATGGGCGTGGGCAGGGTATGGCCGTTCACGCCGCCCAGGTACTGGTAGAGCTCGAGGCCGGCAGCCTGCGCGGCAGCGCGCGCCACGGCGAGCGAGCAGCCCAGGATGGCGTTGGCGCCGAGGTTGCCCTTGTTGGGCGTGCCGTCGGCGGCGATAAGCGCGGCGTCGATCGCGCGCTGGTCAAAGGCGTCCATGCCGATAATGGCGTCGGCGCACTCCTTGTTCACGTGGTCGACCGCTCGGGTCACGCCTTTGCCGAGGTAGCGGTCCTTGTCGCCGTCGCGCAGCTCAACGGCCTCGAAGGCGCCCGTCGAAGCACCGGAGGGCACCATCGCGCGCCCGAAGGAGCCGTCGTCGAGCACAACCTCGACCTCGACCGTAGGATTGCCGCGGGAATCGAGAACCTCGCGACCGTAGACGTCCAGAATCTCACTCATATACCTGCTCCCTTTCGTTGTTAGGCAGTGCGGGCGTTCTGAAGGTTAACCATCAGAAACTTTTGTATGTATGCCCCGACACATCGGCTTTTAACGCGCGAATGGACGTTTTTGCGCGATTTCGCAAAATCGGAGGAAGCGACGGCGGGCGCCTATCCCTGCCGCTTGGCCTCGTCCCAGAGCTCGTTGAGCTTCTCGGTCGAAAGATCCTCAGGCACAGCGCCCTCCTCCCAGGCAAGGCGCTCGACCTCGGCCCAGCGGCGGCGAAACTTTGCCGTGCTCGCGCGCAGGGCGCTCTCGGCGTCGATCCCCTCCTTGCGCGCCACGTTCACGAGCGCAAAGAGCAGGTCGCCGAACTCCATTTCGCGCTCGGCGGTCCCGGGCTCCTCGGCCTCAAACTCGGCGCGCTCGCTGGCAACCTGATCCCACACGTCGGCAACCGTGTCCCACTCAAAGCCCACGGCCGCCGCCTTGCGCGAGACCTTCTGCGCCTGCATCAACGCGGGCAGGGCGCGCGGCACCCCGTCGAGAAGCCCCGTCGGCTGCGGCGCGGACTGCTCGGCTGCGGCGTCGGAGCCGTCCTTAGACGCGAGCTTCTCGTCCTTGGCGGCTTTCTCAGCCAGCTTGACCTGGTCCCAAATGTCGAGCACCTCGCCCGCGGAGCCTGCCGCCGCATGCTCGCCAAACACATGCGGATGACGGCGCACGAGCTTCTCGTTAAGCTCGCGCACCACGTCGTCGATGGTAAAGACCCCGGCGTCGGCGGCTATCTGGGCATGCAGCAGCACCTGCATGAGAACGTCGCCGAGCTCCTCGCGCAGATGGGCCTCGTCGCCCGCCTCGATGCAATCGACCACCTCGTAGGCCTCCTCGACCATGTTCTTCGCAATGCTCTCGTGCGTTTGCTCGCGGTCCCACGGGCACCCGTCGGGCTGACGCAGGCGCCAGATGGTCTCGACCAGCGCGTCAAACGACTCCCGCGCATCCGCCCGCGTAGCCCGGTTGCGGCAAGCAGAACCGCTCTTCTCCTCCGCCATGATTTACGCCTCCTCGAGGATGACGTGGCGGAAGGCCTGGTCAAGCGGCTTGCCCGACTCGTAGATGCCGTAGCTGTGGGTGCCGTCCTTGGGGATCGAAACGCTGCCGGGATTGAAAGCCCACACGCCCGGCGCATCCGGGCATGGCTCGCTGACCTTCACGTGCGTGTGCCCGTAGAGAAGCGCCGAACCTTCCGGCAGGGCGGGCAGGTTGTTCACGCTGTTATGGAAGCCCGCGCCGTGCACATGGCCGTGCGTGCAAAAGAGCGTGCGGCCGTCTTCGTCGACAAGCTCAACGTAGTCGGCCATACACGGGAACCCGAGGACCATCTGGTCGACCTCGGCCTCGCAGTTGCCGCGCACCGCCACGAGGTTGCCCTTCTCGGCAAGGCTGTTGAGCAGCGGGATCACGCGCTTGGGAGCGTAGTCGCGCGGCAGGTCGTTGCGCGGGCCGTGGTAGAGCAGGTCGCCGAGCAGCACGATGCGGTCAGGCTGCTCGGTCTCGATGGCGGTCATGAGGCGCTCGGCCCAAAAGGCAGAGCCGTGGATGTCGGACGCGATGAGGATCTTCATAGAGAGCTCCTTAGCTGGTAGATGCGGCGGTCGCAAGCGGTCGATCACCGGCATGGCCGCGCGGCGAAACGGGCACGATAGGTCCGGCCTATTTTAAACTCTCGATGCGCACGGCACGGGCGTACTTGCAGTACAGCGCCACGATGACGAGGTTAAGCGTTGAGGGGATGTCGAGGCTGATGAAGGCGTAGACTACGTCGTCGCTTCCGCTGGTGCCGATGAAGGCGATCACCACGACCGCAATGATATTCAAGAGCAGCGCGAGCCAGGTCGTCCAGACGTAGTACAGTGCCTCCGTGCGCGCGGGGCGGTTTGCGGCGGCGATGCCGTACACGCCGAGAGCCAGGTCAAAGATCGCTGGAACGCCCATGCAGATGGCGAGCAGCAGCCCTTGCGGCGTGTTGGCAAAAAACAGGCTGAACGACGTCCAGACGGCCATGCCAATGCCGGCGGGCACCGCGATGAGACTCATGATCTTGAGGAGCTTTTGGTTTTGCGACATAGCGGATCCCCTCCCAACGGGACGAACGGCGCGGCGCGCCACGGCCGCGCATCATGCTGTATATACCCGGCCGCCCCTCAGACCTCCGCCCGCGCACCGCATCCGAGGTAGCTGATGCGCGCGCCGAGCTCGTCGCGCAAAAGGGAGTACGCGTCGATGCCCGTGCAGTGAAACGTGTAGTAGCGTGCAGGCCTGCTCGCCAGGCTGCGCGCGAGCGCGCGCGTAGCCTCTGCGGCCTCCCCCGTTCCCGCCGACGGGCTCACCAAGTGGAACCCCGCCACCACGGCATCGAGCGGTGCACCGCAGAGCTTCTCGGCGCGCTCGATAATGTTAAGAATCCCGGCGTGCGAGCAGCCCGAAACCAGGATGTGCTGCGCGCCCTCGGTCACCAGCAAGCTCTGCTCATGAAGAAACGCGTCGCGCTCGAAGGCTCCGCCGCGCTCCGTCAGCAGCCGGCGGTTGGAGACGGGCGCTGGATGCGGGCGGTCGGTGCATGCGAACAGCACGAGCCCCGGCGCGATTTCGTATGCGCCCTTGCTCGGTGCGTCGAGGCGGTCTGGGGCGCTCTTCTCGCCCAGAACCACGACGCGCGAGCTGGCAGCCAGCGCCGGGTCGACGCCGATGCTGTGATGGCGCACCGGAGTGCCCGAAACGTGGTGCTCGAACGCGTGCTCTCGCACGTACACGAGCGCCAGCTGCGGCGAGGAAACCGTGGCGTCCAGAAAGGCCCGCAGCCCACCGCCGTGGTCGTAGTGCCCATGCGACAGCACCGCAACGTCGGCCGCGCCCACGTCGATCCCGAGCGTGCGCGCATTTTCCAGGAAGCTCTCGTCGGGGCCAAAGTCAAACAACATGCGGAAAGGACCAGCGGAACGCTCGACCTCGAGAAACAGGCTCAGTCCGTGCTTGGCAACAAACCTGCTTGAGGGCGTGGCGTTCTCGAGCAGAACCGAAACTTTCATAGCGGGACCCTTCCCTTTCCAACGGATACATCGCCTCGCCCGCCGCCTTCTGCATACGTTTGCACCAAGGGGATCGGGCTGGCGGATCTCATCCAACGATAGCGCACTTCTCGCCACATGCATGCGCCTCGGCGGGGGCAAACAGAACGCGATGCGTAATCTTGCCGGACCCCTCGCCCGCGCGCAGCGCAACGCGCGCGCAAGCGGTATGCTTTCACGACAGGCAATTTCAGAAAGGCAAGGCATGGCCAAACTCACCGAACAGGAGCAAGCAGCGGTAACCGCGCTCACCAAGCTTCTGGCAAAGGGGCTTCCCACACCGCAGCGCAGCAGCGCGGGCGGCATTGCCAGCGGACTTGTGCGCATGCGCAAAGAGCAGCTGAGCGCCGACGACGTGCGCGCCGTCCTCACCCGCTACGATGCGCAGGCGGTTCCCCTGCAAAATCTCGTAGACGCCCGCGCGCTTATCGCGGTTGGCGAGGGGCTTTTCTCACTCAGCACGGCAAGCGGCGAAGTGCCGAACTCCCCCGTCCCGGAGCAGGATCCTGCCGGCGCCCCTGCGGCAACGCCGTCCAAACGCGGCGGGGCCCCTGCGGCAAGCGCCACCCAAGGCGAGCCTTCCAGCGGCGCGGCCAAGCCGGCGCGCAAACAGATTGCCAAGCAGCCTGCCCGCGGCCTTGCGCGCCTGAGCTGCGTGCGCAAACAGACTCCCGAGCTCAACGACGTTCGCCGCCAGATCATCGACCTCGACCCGCGCCTGTGGATCAACGGCTGGCTGCTCAGCACCCCCGAGGCCTACACGCGCTACGAACGCGAGCTGCGCTCGCTCAGCCACGCGCTCGAGGGCTCCCCCACGCTCGGCGACGGCACGCTGAGCCTGCGCGAGCTTTCGTACCGCGTGTTTGCCGACGAGAAGTTCCTGGCCATCGAGGCCGACGGCCGCCGCCTTCTGCGGTTGATGGGACTCTCGGACATCGTGCGCGCTCGACCGGCCGCCAAGTTCGAGCTGCTGAGCCACATTCCCAAGCAGCACCGCCATATGTGCCTCGTAGTCTCCGAGAACCTTGACCCCTGGGTTAACATGCGCAATGCCATGTACCTGCACGGCCGCAAGCGCCTGTTTGGCGAGCGCGTGCACGGCGTGGTGTTTGGCAACGGGCATTTGGTGAGCGACCCGCACAAGCTGCTCGATCTTATCGCCACGCTTGAGGCTGAAGACGTGCGCGTGCTGTACTGGGGCGATCTGGACCGCGCGGGGCTTGAGATCCTCAGCCGCGTTGCGACCATTGCCAACGAACGCGTGGCTGTCGAGCCGTTTGCTGCGGCGTACCGCGCGATGCTCAAGCGCGCCATGGGACGCTTCCCCGATCCGCTCGCCAACGAGGAAACCGAGCAGAGCGGCGTTGCCATCAGCGGCTTTGACCTGCTGGAACCCGTGCTCAAGAAGCGCGAGGCCGCTTACCTCGCCGCCGTGCTTGAGGGCGCGCACCTCATTCCGCAGGAGATCCTCACTGCTGAGGATCTGTAGAAGCGCCGGCGGCGCTCCAGCGCTCACGGGGCGGCACCGTGCGCATGGTGAACGAACCGTGTTTGCCCATGAGTGCGCAGCGGCCTTTGAGCTCGTCGATGAGCGTATCGGGGTCCTGCACCGAGATCATTGCGTCTCCTGCCATGGGCGCCTCAACCAGCACGCGATCAAAGGAGTTGGCCGGAGAGGCGACGACCTTCATGCGGCCCTGCACGCGCCGGACGCCGACCACCTGGCCGTACGGAATAGAAATGCGCGAGAAGCCGTACACCACATCCAAGTGATCCGAGTACAGCTCGACCCGGTTGCGAAAGACCGACGGCAGGCACACGAGAGCAATAAAAGCGGGAATGATCAGAAGGGGCGCATGCAAGGCTTCGTGCGTAACCAGCTGAACCGCAACAGCCACGACGATGCACGCAACCGACAGGGCGCACGCCACCAGGAACCACGCTGCCGTTTTGCCGGGAAGCACCTTCTCGGGAGCGATCTTTGCCATAGCCACGTCCTTTCCGTGCAGCGCACTTGCGCCGCCAGACCACGCAAGCATTCTGGCACGAACCAGCCCGACGCGCCACCGCATCGGCTCGAAAAGGCCCTGAGCCTGCGCCGTCAAGCTGCTGCTCTCGCTGCAAAACAGTGCGAAGAGACGGTTCGTCTCAGGTTTTTTCGGTTATTCGAATACTTTTCCCGAATGGTCGAGTATGAAACAAATTGACACCTCTCTGACCTGCATGTTTATCAACGCTACACGCCGTTGTACTCGGCAGATGCCAAAAAGTACTCGAATATCCGTCAAAACCTTTTTCTGCGAAGCGTCGCACGCATCAAAACACCTGGATTCAGCCGATGCAGGGCCCATCCTTGCACCCGAGCGCCAGATGGGCCCCATTGCGTCTATGTACCAATGCGCCACCAATCGGACAACACGTCCGCTTGCAGGCATGCCAGCTTCTTATGCTGTCGCTGAGTATGCTTGGTGACCGTTTTTCCCATCAGCTCACCGATATAGCCTGCGGTGTTCCGCAGACGAGCAGGTTCTGCAATCTGGTCCTGTCGCAAGCGCACAACGGTGATGCCCATGCTCTGCAGCGCCATGGCACGATTGTCGTCGTCGTGTGCATCGAAGTCGCCGTGATACGCGTTTCCCTGGCACTCAATCAGTACGGGCTGGTAACCCTCGGCTCCCTCCGCGTACAAGTCACCAAAGCACACCTCCCTGTGCGTAAACGCTCGAGCTCTCCCCCAAAGAGCGATGCGTTTATTGTGCTCAAAAGGCCCCAGGCCATAACCGCCCCTGCTTTTTGGCAACCCTAGCAGCATAGCCGTCTGCACCTCAAAAGGTGACGCAGCGATGCCGTGCACGTCGCGCGCGGCAGACGCGAACTGCTTCGCCCCGCGCATCCCACCAATCTCTTTGGCATACCGACGAACCTCTTCAAGATCCGCCAAAGGAGGACGCGCCCAAAGGTCTCCAAGCCGACCATCCTTACCAAGCATGGGTCTCCACCCACCGACGATCGGAAGCGCCCCGTCATCGATAAGCCGCTGCAGGCGCAACCGAATCTCAGCCGTGGGACGATACACTGCAAACGTCCCGGTCATTTCATAGAGCAGCATGGTCGTCTGCGCCACGGAAAGAGCCGACGACAAGCACTGAACAGAAAACAGCGGCGAAGCGACGCTCACGCCCCACTCGGTTTCCAACACCGCGCCAGGAGACAGCCTTCCCCTCCAGCGATGCACAACACAGGCCTTCCCTCGATAGGTCCCACCCTGATCACACGTGAGCACGTGAAGCGGCAGAGCAACGGCGCCGTACGGATCGTGTAATTTCTGCAGGGCAAACTTGCTTGCCCTACTCGATATATCGGGATAGCTTCCGTACATCTGATGAACAACAGGCGGCGTCCTCAAAAACTGAAGCGCCGAAACATGTGAGAGCATCATTTCCATGCGTATACACCCCCAATTGAACAGGCGATACCGATACGCTGCGCAGGGACTCGCAAACCGCACGGGTTTGATCCAGACCCCTTCGCACGGCATCGCCAGAACATGGCAAACGTCGACCTATTGCTTTATTGATTGCTTGTGGGAACCATCGTATCAGATAAGTAATCCCCCGGGCACTTTCTTCATGCGCGCCCGGCGCTCCTCACGCCTGCCGAGCCCTCGCCAATGCTGGTCCAAGGACTACAGAGCGCATCAGCACCTCTTGGTAAGATGAGAGATGCAACGCGAACCGCGCTACCGCCGCGGGATTCTGCCCCGCAGGCGCCACCGCCCACGATGGGGAGCACCATGAACGCCGACGCAAACCGCACCGTCCGCATACCCTACGGCCGTAGCTCGCTTGAGCTTACCGTTGACCCGTGCACGCAGGTCGTAGAAGGCGAGATCGCCGCCTTCCCGCCCGCCGACACCGGAGAGACGCTCGTGCGCCGTGCGCTCGAGAACCCTGTGGGAACCCCGCGGCTCGCCGAGCTTGCCAAGAGCGCCCGCACGGTGGTCATCGTGACGAGCGACCACACGCGCGCCATGCCAAGCGGCACCACCATGCCGCTGCTGCTCGAAGAGATCCGCCGCGGCAACCCCAGCGCCGACATCACGATCCTCGTCGCAACGGGCCTGCATCGCGCCATGACCGAAGAGGAGCAGCGTGCCCGCTTTGGCAACAGCATCGTCGACCACGAGCGCATCGTCATGCACGACGCCTTTGACCCGTCTGCATGCGTCGACTTGGGAACGCTGCCCTCGGGCGCGTGCTTCTTTGTAAACCGCCTGGTCACCACCTGCGACCTGCTCGTTACCGAAGGCTTCATCGAGCCGCACTTCTTCGCGGGTTTCTCGGGCGGGCGCAAAAGCATCCTGCCCGGCGTGTGCTCGGAGCGCACCGTCAAGGAGAACCACTCTTACCGCGCTATCGCCGACAAGCACGCGGCCTCGGGCGTGCTTGAGGGCAACCCCCTCCACCTCGACATGGTCGAGGCAGCAAGGCGCGTGTACGTGGCCTTTATCCTCAACGTGGCCATGAACGGCGAAAAGCAGATCATCGGTGCCTGGGCGGGCGACGTCGAGCGCGCCCACGAGCAAGGCGCGCGCTTTGTGGGCGACCTCGCCGGGCGCGACATCACGGTTGGCGACATCGTCATCACCGGCAACGGCGGCTACCCGCTCGACCAGAACCTCTACCAGAGCCCCAAGGCAGCCTCGACCGCCGCGGCGTACGCCGGCGGCAACGGCATCATCATCCTGTGCTGCAGCTGCGAAGACGGCATGGGCGCCGAGCATTTTGAGAAGCTCATGCAGATGGGGTCACCCGAGGAGATCGACGCCCACCTCTCGGCCATTCCCGCCGGCAAGACAATCCCCGAGCAGTGGTGCGCCCAGATCTACGCGCGCATCCTGCATGACCATAAGCTCATCTTGGTTACGGACCACCTCGAGGCAGACCTCGTCCGCCGCTGCAACATGGTCCCCGCCCGCTCGCTCGACGACGCCCTCGCCCAAGCCCGGGAGCTCAAGGGGCCCGACGCGCGCGTCATCGTCATCCCCGATGGCGTCAACGTGGTCCCCAACCTCTAGGAGGCGACACGCACATGGCCCAGGCAGATCAGCACCCCCTTGCCCTCAAAGTAGCCGACAACGACAACGTGGCGACCATCTTCGCCGACGGCATCGTCGCAGACACGCTCGTTCAGGTGCGCGACCGTACCGGCTCGGGCCCGCTTATCACAGCCCGCGGCGAAATTCCGTACGGACACAAGATCGCGCTTCTCGACATGCCGGCAGGCACGGACATTGTGAAGTACGGCGAGCGCATCGGCGTTGCTTCGCACGCGATTACCTGCGGCGACTATGTGCATGTTCACAACCTCGACAGCATGCGCGGCCGGGGCGACCTCGAGCAGAAGGAGTAGCCATGGCAACCAAAACCCCGACCTTCTTTGGCTACCCGCGCCCCGACGGCACGTTTGGCGCGCGCAACCACGTGGGAATTATCCCCAGCGTTACCTGCGCGGGCGACGTGGCGCAGGCCATATGCCGCCAGGTGGCAGGCACCGTCTGTTACCTGCACCACCAGGGCTGCTGCCAGCTGCCGCCTGACCTCGAGCGCGTGACCGACACGCTGATCTCCCTCGGCAAGAGCCCCAACGTGGGCGCCGTGCTTATCGTCACCTTGGGCTGCGAGGGCACCGACCACGAGCGCATGTACGAGGAGCTCGCGCAAACGGGCAAGCCGGTCCGCAAGATCGCGATCCAAGAGCTCGGCGGCACCGCTCCCGCCATCGCACGCGGCATCGAGGAGGCGCGCGAGCTCGTACTCGCCATCTCTGGCCAGCAGCGCGTTGAGACGAGCATCGAGAACGTCATCATGTCCATCAAGTGCGGCGCGTCGGACACCACGAGCGGCATGGCGTCCAACTGCGTGATCGGCCGTGTTGCCGACCGGCTGGTCGACCTTGGCGCGACGGTGGTCTTTGGCGAGACCACCGAGTTCATCGGCGGCGAGGATCTTCTCGCCCGGCGCGCCGTGAGCCCCGAGGTCGCGCGGCGCATCTACGAGATCGTGGACGCCATGGAAACGCGCGCCAAGAGCGTGGGATGCGACATGCGGCGCGGACAGCCCACGCCGGGTAACATCGCGGGCGGACTTTCGAGCATCGAAGAGAAGAGCCTGGGCGCCATCGTCAAGAGCGGCACGCGGCCGATCCAGGGCGTGCTCGACTACCCCGAAACCGCGTTCGGCAAGAAGGGCCTCTGGATCAAAGACACCCCGGGGCGCGAGCCCGAGATCCTCACGGGCATGGCAGCCACGGGCGCGCAGTTCATGTGCTTCTCCACCGGGCGCGGCGCCCCGCAGGGCTTCCCGAGCATGCCCGTCATCAAGATCTGCGGCAACCCGCACACGTATCGCCGCATGACCGGCGACATGGACGTGGACGCCGGACGCATCATCGAGGGCACCGCGAGCATAGACGAGGTTGCCGACGAGACCTTCGTGCAGATCCTGCGCGTTCTCTCGGGCGAGCTCACCAAAAACGAAGCGATTGACTACACGAGCTCAATCGACATCCACTGCCTAGGGCCGGTGATCTAGCAAGGGCAGGCGCCGGCAACCGTGCTAACCGTTACGGGGTGAGCGATCCGCCAAAGTACGGGATAAAGAGCAAGAGGCCAATCAGGCTCGCGCAAAAGAGAACCAGGCCCACAATTGCCAGCACGACCGCCCACCGCTTGAAGGGGCGGCCGACCATGCCCGCAGCGGCCAGTACCGAAACAAAGATCGCAACGCCCAGCCCCATGAGGCAAAGGCCCTCGCAGAGAGCGAAGCTCGGCAGATCGGCCGCCGCGATGCCCTGGGTGTGGTAACTGTGCAGCGAGCTCACGTCGCCCGTTGTGATCATGTAGATGCCGGGAACAAAGCCGAAGAGCGAAAGCGCCGCGCCAGCAACTGCGCAGATCGCCATGCGTGCCGCGGGCGGCTTGGTTGCCAGGAACCCGACGTCGGCCCCCGTGATGAGCCCGCCGTTATGGCGCACGATCGAGAAAAGCGTCGCTCCTACGGAGCCCACCATAAGGACGGTACCCACCGCAGCGCACCACACGGACCAGGACGAGAGCGCGAGAAGCGCAACGCCGATACCGCATCCGATGAGGCCGGCGCCCGTCTCGCGCGCCAGAGCCGGGAGCTCTGCCGGCGGAGTCGTAGCGTAATGGTAGCTGTGCAAAAGCCGCGGGCTTCCGCTGACCACCTGGCAAACGCCCATCGCCGCGATGAGAAGCCCCGCTACGACGCAGATCGCAAGCTCCATAACGCGCCGCCTTTCCCCGCACGTAAAAGATGGCAGCAAGTATAGTCCGCTCCACGCGCAATGCAAGAGGCAAAGGGGCGCCAGAATCTCCGTCTTTGAACCGTTGTCCCCTCCGGAAGTTCCTAGGATGCCCGCGCCTTACTCCTGCCGTATCTCGAGCACTTTGCACATGTCTGGCGCGCTCAGCGCTGCCACGGGGCAGTAGCGCAGGAGCGCTTCGTCGTTGGTCACCAGATTCAAATCAAAGAACCAGATTAACTGCTGCAAAAGAGGTTTCGCCCGCTGTGTCGTGGATTGCGAGAAACAGGTACTGCGAAGTGTTCCTGAGTTCCTGAGTTCCACAGTGGATTTCCTGAGTTTCCGAGTAAAGTTCCCTAGTTCCCGAGTAAAGTTCCCGAGTTGAGCGGCGGGGGCCTACCCGCATCGTGACCTGCTGCAGCGCCATCCTTCTCCGAGGCGACAACCATTCGGCGGTCGAAATCCTTGTCGAGGCTAACCCGGTCAAAGCTTGGGCAAGTAACAAAAAACTCGGAGGCCGTAAGACCTCCGAGCTGCGAATTCTTGGTCGCGGGGGCAGGATTTGAACCTACGACCTCCGGGTTATGAGCCCGGCGAGCTACCAGACTGCTCCACCCCGCAATGTCTGGTTGCGCCTCAGCGCAATTGAATATATTACGGTGAGCGAACCCCATATGCAAGAAGCAATGTGCTTCAAAGCACAGATAGCAGAGTTTTTCATAGTTCCCACACATCTGCACTTCACAGCCAAGGAAAGCGCCCTGCGATGGCTCCATACCCATGCGCCCAGGCAGCGGGAAGAGTACACTAACGTACAGCATCCCCCGCCGCCGCACATGCAACACCGCAGGCGGCCGATCTGATAGGCGCCGCCATGGACGAGAACAACGCAACGCAGGTCTCCACTGCCAACCAGGCGATCGCCGGCCTTACGGACGCCGTTGCGCCCCAAACCAACCTCTCGCACGGATCCGAGCCCTCTGGCGATATGCGCGACGTAACCGTAGACGAGCTCATCGAGCTCTTCGGCGCCATGCGCAGCGCGCTTCACCGCTGGCACGACGCGGTCCGGCGCCACCGCGGCGGCCCCACGCAAGACACCTCGCGCGGTCAAGGCCGTGTGCTTGCGCTTCTCAGCATGCAGGGCGAGATGCGCCAACGAGACATGGGCTACATCCTGAACATCCGTCCGCAGTCGCTTGGCGAGGTTCTCGGCAAACTCGAGCGCGCGGGCCTCGTGACGCGTCGCACGTCCGAGAAGGACCGGCGCGTGCTTCTCGTGAGCATCACCGAGATGGGCCGCGCCTGCGTGCAAAACTGCAAGCCGCCCTTCCCCGACGTGAACCTCACCGACGAGGAGCTCGTGCAGTTTGCCCATATGCTCGGGCGCATGGTCGAGGCGTTTGACGCCGATGCGGCGCGCCTCAACAGCTTGCCCCCGGCAGAGGCAAACGCAAAGGCCTAGCGCTGCACGGAGTGCCTGCTCAACGCCCGTCGCGCTCGCGCTCGCGCCGGTCAAGCGCCTCCCGCAGTGCCTTGACATCGGCGCGCGTACGGCTCGCCTTGCGCGCGAGCACAGCAACGAACGCAAGCAGAACGATCCAGATACCCGCGTACGCGGCGATAACGTACGGGGCAGCGGGAAGAACGGTCGAATAGATCTCGGCAAGAATGGCGTCCATGTAAGCCTCCTTGGCAGGGTAGATGCGGTCTTTGCGAACCTCAGCGCTCGGTGCGCGAGGACCCCGACGGGGGCGCGGGGATGGCCGCCGCCCGGGCAGCGGTCGTTGCAGGGTCCGTCTCCGGTCGGCTCGCATGCTCGGGAATCACGCCCGTATCTTCGGGGTCTTCGGCAAAGATGCGCTCCGCATCGGCATCAGCATCGTCCGCGATAACCTCGAGCCCGCGCATTGCGCGCTCGGCAGCCACCACCGAGCGACGCGCATCCTGCTCCTCGAGCTGCTCCTTGAGCTCCTCGACCGCTTCGGCCTGCTCGTACACCGCGAGCGTCACGCGGTAGAGCGCAAACGCAATCATGAGCATGCCGAAGAGCCCGCACAAAAACGGCGCGAGCATGTTGGGCGGCAGGCCCGAGTCGGTGCGGAACACCACCGGATGGATCGAGCTCGGCACCAGGCGCGTCACCATAAACGAGATAGGCGCGTCGATAAACGCCACAATGCCGAACACGGCCGCAAACGTTGCTCTGCGCTCGGAGTCCTCGATGGCGTTGCGCAGGATGAAGTAGCCGATCACGAGCAGCATGAGAATGAAGTAGGTGGTCAGCCGCGGCTCCCACACCCACCAGACGCCCCACTCAAAGCGCGTCCAGAAGATGCCCGAAACCATGGTCGCCAGCACGAACACGAGCGCGATAGTGGTGGCAACGCGCGAACGCAGATCGTAGCGGCTCTCGCGCGTCATAAGAAAACGTACGCCGTACAGGGCGGTAAAGAACATCGCCACCATAGACGCCACCGCCACCGGCACGTGCAGGTAGAAGATCTTCTGGCTGAGCAGCAGCTTGGTGGTCACCACCACGCCGCCGATCACGGCGCTCGCTCCGTCCGAGAGCTCCGCGCCCTGCACGAGCGGGGCCGTGGTGAAGGTCATCACGATGCAGGCGATCACGAGAACCGCGCCCACCGCAAGCAGCGGCAACGCAAGCTTGTCGGCAAGCGTCTTGTTATGTGCTTCCATACCGTCTCCGAACTGCGTGCGATCCGCCGCCAAGCGGCGACGGCGCGCGCGAGGTTGTCCAAACACGCTTACGCTCCATTGTAGCGTCAGCCTTACGTACGCGCCCGGACAAGATCGGCGGCGCGCAGCCGCACTAGGCGCTCACCACGAACTCGTACAGGCCCCACGCCGCCGCGATCATCACCACGTCGTAACCGAGCGCAATGCCGCACGAGGTCCAGAACGTCCCGAATGTTCCCTCGACCCCCATAAACGCCACGCCCGTTGCGCTCACGCACGCATAGAGCAGCGGAAAGACCACGGGAATAAAGAGGATGGCGAGGAGCACGTCTTTGCCACGCGTGTTGATGGTCATGGTCGACAACAGCGTGCCCATGCCGGCAACGCCCACCGTGCCCACCAGAAGCGGCAGCGCGATCAGCGGCGTGGTAGGCGCAAGCTCCGCCCCCGAGAGGAAGAACAGGAAGAACAGCGGCACGACCACCGCCTCGACGATCAGCAAAAACAGCAGGTTGGTCGTGGCCTTGGCGAGAAACACCACAGCGCGGTCGACCGGCGCCAAGAGGATTCCGTCTAAACAGCCCGTCTCGGTTTCGCGCCCAAAGCTGCGGTTGAGGCCCAGAAGGCTCGTGAACACGATAAGCGCCCACAGAAGCCCTGCCGCAAAACTCACCACCTGCAGGCGGTCGCCCACCTGTGCGAGCGCGGCACCGTACACGGTGAGCACGAGAACCGCGTACACGCCCATCGACACGAGCATCTCGCGCGTGCGGATCTCCTGGCGCACGTCCTTGGCGAGCAGCGCCTTGTACTGGCGCCAGGCCGAGACCTTCGCCATCACGCCACCCCCATGCCGACCGTCGCGAGATAGAGGTCGCGAAACGCCTCGCGGCGCACGCGGCTCTTCTCGGCCACGACCACCACCTGGCCGCGCGCCAAGATAAGCGCGTGGCTGCACATGCGAAAGCCCTTCTCGAGGTCGTGGCTCACCATAACGAAGGTACGGTCGGGGCGCTCGGTCCTGACGCGCCCGATAAGCTCGTCAAAAAGCTCGACGGCATGCGGGTCGAGCCCCGAGTACGGCTCGTCGAGCAGCACGAGCGCAGGGTCGTTTACCAGCGCCCGCGCGATGGAGAGGCGCTGCTGCATGCCGCGCGAGAAGGTGCGCACGCAGTCGTTGCGCCGGTGGTCGAGCTCGACGATGCGCAGAAGCTCGTCGATGCGCGCGCGGTTGGGAGCGCCGCCGTAGAGCGAGGAGAAGAAGGCGAGGTTCTCGTAGGCGGTCAGGTCGCCGTAGAGCATGGACTTATGCGAGATGAGGCCGATCTGGCTGCGCAGGCGCTCCGGCTCTTCGAGCGCGTCGACCCCCAAGAGGCGCACCGTGCCGCGCGTGGGGCGCGAAAGCGTGGCGAGGATCCTCAGGAGCGTCGTCTTGCCCGCGCCATTGGGGCCGAAGATCGACAAGAACGCGCCCTGCTCGAGCGAGAAGCTCGCGCCGTCGAGCGCGCGCCGGCTTCCGAACTGCTTGACGAGGCCGTCGACCTCTACGGCAGGAGCGGTGCCTCCGCGGTCGCTCTTCTCGGCCGCCATGCTAACGCGCCTCCTGCGCGCGGTCGTCGGCAGCAAGAAGGGGCGTGGCGCGGCGCGGGGCGAAGGCCAGCACGATGCCTGCGACGCAGATGACGCCGCCGATCCAGTTAAGCATGATGAGCGGGTTTACCTTGACGGAAACCGAGAGCGTGTTGTCGGCGTTGACGCCCTGGAACGCCACGAAGAGGTCCTCGAGCGGGAAGGTCATGACGCCAGCGGTGAGCGTCTGCTGCTGCGTGGTGGGGCTGACCTTCATGGAGGTCACGAGCGTGCCTAGCGAGCTGCCCGAAGCCTCGTCGGTTACGGCGAGGTCGACCTCCATGACGTTGTTGTCGTGCTCGTCAAAGTACTGCTCGGTGCTCTCGAGCGTCAGCTCGTAGCCGCCCACCGACGCCTGCGCGCCCGCCTCGGCGGCAAGGCTCACCGTACGCTCGGTTACGAACATGCCCGACCCCACGAGACCGACGAGCGCGATGGCGCACCCCAGGTGCGCAAGGTAACCGCCCGCCTGGGCCGGAGAGTGGCGGAAGAGGTTCACGACTGCGAGCAGCGCGTTGTCGCCCTTGCGCATACGGCCCGAGACGCCGCGGCTGATAAGGTAGCACGATGTCGTGAACAGAAGCGCCGCCGCCAAAAACGAGACCTCGGCGAGCGCGAAGTAGTACGCGCGCGGGCCCTGCTCGGTAAGCGTCTGGGCAGCCTCGCCGCCCGCGGCGATGTCGGCATCGTAGGCAGGCACGAGCGTGGTAACAAAGAAGACCGTGAGCACCGCAAAGATCACAACGCCCAGAAGCGCCGGGACGCGGAACGTCCGCCAAAAGCGCGCGCCCTCGGTTTTGCGCCAGCCGAGCAGCGGGCACACGGCCATGAGCAGGCCAAAGAGCGCCGTTGCCGGACGCGCCACCGCGTTGTAGGCACCCGCCGACACCACCTGGCCGCCGAGCGGCAGCCACGTGGGCAGTGAGCTCGACACCGTGAGGTAGGCCACGAGGCAGGCGCCGACGATGCAGATGAGGTTGGTGAGGTAGTACGAGCCGTTCTTGCTGGCAAGCGACTCGATGTCGTCCTCGTCGTCGATCGCGCGGTACCGGTAGATAAGGCCGATCAAAAACGCGAGAATCGCGAGCACCATGATGCCGAGGAAGAAGTACGTCGACACCGCGTCCTCGGCAAAGGCATGCACCGACTGCACGAGGCCCGAGCGCGTGATGAAGGTGCCGAGCACCACGAACACGAACGTGGCGGTTGCCGCGAACATGCTCCAGCGCTTGAAGCAGCCGCGCTTGCGGTACACCGTGAAGCTGTGGATCATGGCGATGGCGGCAAGCCAGCTCATGAGGCTGGCGTTCTCGACCGCGTCCCAGGCCCAGAAGCCGCCCCAGCCGAGAACCACGTACGCCCAAACCGCGCCGAGCGCCATGCCGATGGTCAGGAAGATGAAGCTGAACACCGCGATGCGGTCCGAAAGCTCGACCCACCGCGCGGAGGTGTCGCCCGTTATGAGAGCGGCGAGCGCATAGGCAAACGGCAGGGTGCAGCCCGCGTAGCCGATAAAGGTCGCCGGCGGATGCAGGACCATGGCCCAGTGCAGAAGCAGCGGGTTCATGCCGGCACCCGCGGCGGCGAGCGACCCGTCCTCGGCAAAGTACTCGGCCGGCGTGGGCACAAAGACGTTGTTGGCCTCAGAAAGCACCATCGTGGCCGTGAACAGCGCCACGACGATCTCGGCCACCGCGAGCGCAGCCGAAGTGAGGTCGTCGGTCTGCCGCATGCGCCGCGCGGCAGCCGCAAAGGCAAAGGTCGCAATGAGCCAGGTCCAGAACAGCAGCGAGCCCTGGCGCCCGGCCCACACGCCCGACACCCGGTAGAGCCATGCCAGCGGACCGGAATCCTGCGGGAAGTTGGACACCACGTAGAGAAGCTCGTAGTTCTCGGCCAAGAAGCTCACGAGAACCACGCCCACGCACAGCGTCAGCAGCGCAAAGGTGCCGAACACCATGAGGTAACCGGCGTTGACCAGTCCTTCGCGGCGCGTCTTGACGCCGGCGAGAAGCACTGCCGCCGAAACCGCTGCCATCACAAGCGCCGCAACCTGCGCCGCGCTGCCCACAAGACTCATACTGCAAGCCCCCCCCTTCGCGCCCGCGCAGGCGCGCCGTTATCTGTTTGCGAGCTCTAGGCCGACACGTCCTCGTCGATAGCCGGCTGTTCGGAGGCGGTGAACACGCCGTCCTCGCCGAGCGTGCCCTTGACCACCACGGCAACGCCGTCGGCGACCTTCTCGTCAAGACCCCCGTCGTAGCGCACCTTGAGCTCGGCGCCCTGGGACTCGATCACAAAACGGCAGTCGGCGTTTTCGTCGACCGCGGCCACGTCTCCTGCAATGTAACCGCAGACCGAGGTCTCCTGCCCCGCGAGCTCGTCAGCCTGGTCGAGCAGGTTCTTGACCGTGAGCGAGCCCTCGGCGCTCTCGTACTTGGACGGGCACTTGGTCACGAGCTCGGTGCATCCGAGCGTGCCGTCGCTGGACATGGTGCCCGTGCAGATGGCCACGACGCCGTTGCCGAACGTCGCCGGCAGCGCGCCGTCGTAGCTCACTGCGAGCGTCTGCGAAGCATCCGTCTCGTCGGCGATCTCAAACGTTGCCGTGGAGCCCTGAGCCGTCAGCGAGTCGGCAACGACCGATCCCGACACCTGGACCTTCTTGCCCGCGTAGGAGCCGTCCGCCACGTCGGCTATGGCAAGCGACGACGCCGCTCCGCCCGATCCGGCCACCGCGAGAATCACGAGCATCACCACGACGATGATCCCGCCGACCACCACGAGGCGGCGCTTTGCCTTCTTGTTCATGCAACTTCCCCCGCCCGCAGAAGCGCATCTCTCGCCTTGCCGCACGAGTCTGTGGCAGGCAAAGGGCGCCCTGCGCTCTGTTTTTGCTTGACTCCGGATGCGCCTGCTGACCTGCGCCCCGGAAACTGTTTCCTAAGCTACGTAGTATACAATGCAGAACAGGGAATCCGCATACTAGCGGGGATTTCTACACGCCGGCGCCGGCGCGCCGCAGGAACGAGGTCACGCATGCTGCTCGCTGTAGACATTGGCAACACCCAGACGGCCCTCGGGCTCTTTGACGGCGACAACCTGGTGCAGTCGTGGCGCATGCCCACCGACCATACCTTCACGCGCGACGAGATCCACGTGCGCCTGCACGGGTACTTTCATATGTACGGGCTCGAGCTCGCCGTGATCGACGCCATTGCGCTGGCGGGCGTGGTGCCCATGCTCAACCGCGAGTGGGACCGCCTGGCCGAGACCCTGCTCGCCGATCCCGCGCGCTACGTGCGCGTGGGCAGGGCCACCGCCGCCGTCACCAAGGTCGAGGCGCCGCACCCCGAGCAGGCGGGCGCCGACCGCATTGCCAACGCCGTTGCCGCCGAGAAGCACTACGGCGCGCCGGCGATCGTGGTCGACTTTGGCACGGCAACCAACATCGACGTCGTCAACGAGCGCGGAGCCTATATCGGCGGCGCGATCGCGCCCGGCATACGCATCTCGCTCGGCGCGCTGACCCAGCGCGCCGCCCGGCTCGCGAGCATCCCGCTCGAAACCCCGCCGCACGCCATTGGAACCACCACGGTCGAGGCTGTGCAGTCGGGCACCGTCGTGGGCGCCGCCGCCATGGCGGAGGGGCTGGTCCGCCGCATCAAGGCCGAGCTCGGCGCGCCGGACGCAACGGTCATCGCCACCGGCGGGCTCGCGGGCGTCGTGGCCGGGTCGACCGACGTGTTCGACGTGGTCGACAAGCAGCTCACGCTCAAGGGCATCTGCGAGATCTACCGGCGCATGCAGGCGCGCGCATAGCGGCAGGGAGAATCGGAGCCGAGGCGGCGGGTCGTGGGGCGCGCCGTCCAAGGGGCTGCTCTTCGGCGCCCTTCGTATGCGTGCCGCGCTTTACGGGTAGGAACAGCAACAACCTCGCCCCTATCCGCGAAGGAGACGCCATGGCAAGCCCGCGTCATTTTGCCGAGAACAGCCGCCAGCACAAGATTCGTCCCCTGTACAAGATCTACGGCCTGTACAACCTCGTAACCGGCGCAGTGGTCGTTGCCTTTGCCGGTCTCGTCACGTTTTTGCTCATCGCGCACCGCGACGAGCTCACCGCGGTCTCGCACGACGTCACCCTCACGCTGATCCTCTCGATCCTGCAGGTCGTGCTTCTCGTGGCGGCATCCGCCACCGCGGTGGTGTTCGGCATATCGCTGCTGCGCAACCGGCGACGGCACGCCGCCCAGTTTGCCTACGGCCTCATCGCCCTGCACATAGCGCTTCTCGTGCTCGACATCATGCTCCGCGGCGCCGTTGAGAACCTGTTTGGGTCGGCGGTTCAGCTCATCATCCTCATCGTCATCGCAACGACGGTCGACCCCACGCTTGTCCAGGAGCGCCGGTTCCGCCGCAAGATGGAGGACCTCGAAACCCGCGAGCGCGCCGAGGCGGGCCTGCTCGGACGCGCCAAAGGCGACCGCGGCTTCATCGAGCTGGACTTCTTCAACCTGTTCTGGGTCTTTGTGGTCTGCTGCGTGCTGGGACTCGTGATCGAGACCGTCTACCACATGGTCGTCGTGGACCCGGGCGTTTACCAGGACCGCGCCGGCATGCTCTACGGGCCCTTCTCGCCCATCTACGGCTTTGGCGCCGTGCTCATGACCGTGGCGCTCAACCGCTTCTACAAGGCCAACCCCGTGATCATCTTCCTCGTGTCCGCGGTTATCGGCGGGCTCTTCGAGGCGGCGGTTTCGTGGTTCATGCAGGTCGGCTTTGGTGCGGTGGCTTGGGACTACACCGGCTCCACGATCTTCGGGCTCTTTCCCGACCCGGTGGCCATCCTCTTCCAAGGGCGCACCTCGGCCCTCTTCATGTGCATGTGGGGCGCGCTCGGGTTCGTGTGGATCAAGCTCTGCCTGCCCTGGCTCTTGAAGCTCATCAACCTCATCCCCTGGCAGGCGCGCTATTCGGTCACCGCTCTCTGCGCCGCCCTCATGCTCGTCAACGGCATCATGACACTGCAGTCGCTCGAGTGCTGGTACGAGCGCGAAAGCGGCATCGCGCCGACCTCGCCCATCGAGGAGTTCTACGCCGAGCACTACGACGACGCCTACATGCAGCACCGCTTCCAGTCGATGACCATCACCCCCGAGGACACCGCCCGCGCCGCGTAATCTTGTGGTTCGACAAGGCGCCTGGCGCGCAAGAGGGCATACCGTAGCAGCGGGTTCTCAACGCTTGCGGCCATATCTTCCGACCTCGTGCTTCTCTACTATTAGAGGAGAAGCACGCGCATGCCACCCAGTTATCCGACGGGGCGCAGGGCGCGGCGCCCGACAAGGAGGTCGCATGCTCGACGATTACCGCAAGGCGTACAAACGCGGCCAGAAGGAACTCCAGACCGAGATAGCCGCCGGTCATTACCCCTATCCGCCCGCGCTCGACGACATCCTCAAGGGCTACGGATGCGCCGGCGAGGTCCCCGTGGGCACGCGCGAGATCGACATGTCGCTCATCGCGGGCACCAAAACGCACGGCCGCCAGAACATGTTCTCGAGCGGGTTCATGCCGCTCGCGGAGCCCGGCTCCGAGTTCGCCAGCAAGTGGAGCGACCTCATCGACTCCCAACGCGCCGAGGGCCTGCGCGACCCCATCGTGGTGTACGAGTTTTTGCAGCGCTTTTACGTGCAGGAAGGCAACAAGCGCACCTCGGTTATGCGCTTTCTCGGCATGCCCACCATTCCCGCCA
Organism: uncultured Collinsella sp.; assembly: GCA_949287065.1. Taxonomy (GTDB): domain Bacteria; phylum Actinomycetota; class Coriobacteriia; order Coriobacteriales; family Coriobacteriaceae; genus CALUOB01. Next base: position 16,413 of record CASEEV010000023.1, on the reverse strand, counting down.
AGATCACGCGCGTGGTGCCCATGCCCTCCGACGACAAGTCCCTGCGCATCTACCAGGAGTTCATGCGCTTTTACCGCGTGTGCCCCGTCTACGGCATCACCTTTGCCGAAGAGGGCTCCTACCTCAAGCTCGCCTTCCTCTTCGACCAGAACCTCGAGGACCCCTGGCCCGACGACCAGGTGCGCCTGCTCGACGCCACGTTCGGCGCGTTTGCCGACGCGTTTCGCGCCAACGGCGGCGACGCCATTCCCATGGAGATCGGCGACGCCTTTCTCATTTACCTCAAGATCTACGAGAAGGAACGCATTCAGCAGGCCTCGCCGGCAGAGGTCGGCAAGATGGTCCGGCACATCTGGAACGAGTTCGTGGTGTCCTCGGACAAGGAGGAGTCCATCGCCTTCTTGGAGGACCCGACCACGAGCAAGGCCAAGCCAAAGCTGCTGCCGGAGCTCAAGTCGCTGTACAAAACCGCGGTGCACGCCAAGCCGTTTCGCGCGGCGTTTATCTACGAGCGCAACCCGCTTAACTCCGGCTGGACCGCTCTGCATGAGAAGGGCCGCCTGGAGCTCGAGAACCGTCTCGGCGCCACGATCAAGACAAAGGTCTACCTCGACTGCGTAACCGACGACGAGTTTGACTGGGCGGTCGGCGAGGCCATTGAGTTCGACGCCGACCTTATCGTTACCATCACGCCCACGCAGATGAGCCAGGCGCTTCGCGCCGCCGTGCTGCACCCCGAGCGCACGTTTATCAACTGCTCGGTCAGCCTTTCGCACAGCGCCGTCCGCACGTTTGGCGGGCGCCTGTACGAGGCCAAGTTCCTGCTCGGCGCGCTGGCGGCGAGCATGGCCGACAACCACCGCATAGGCTACGTGGCCGAAGCGCCCGTGTACGGCAGCGTTGCCGAGGTCAACGCGTTTGCCATCGGCGCCGCCATGGTCGACCCCTACGCCCAGGTCTACCTCAAGTGGCTCTCGGCAAAAGACTACGACTGGCGGCGCGAGCTGCGCGAGGCGGACGTGCGCATCGTGTCGGCGCGCGACTACCCCGACCCCATGCGCCCCGACGACCCGTGGGGCCTGTACCGCGTCGAGAAGGACGGCACCACGACGCACCTCGCCGAGCCCGTCTGGATGTGGGGGCACTACTACGAGCTTATCGTGCAGTCGATCCGCAACGACGCGTGGCGCGAGGAGGGCGACGAGAGGCGCGGGCAGGCGCTCAACTACTGGTGGGGCATGCGCACGGGAATCCTCGACGTGAACCTCTCCGACGAGCTGCCGCGCGGGCAGAAAACGCTGGTGGAGGTGCTGAGGGAGTCGGTTCTGAGCAGCCGCACCAACCCGTTTGCAGGCAAGCTCGTGAGCCAAGCGGGCACGGTGCGCCCCGAGGGAGCCGAGAGGCTCTCGAGCAAGGAGATCGTGCGTATGAGCTGGCTCAACGAGAACGTCATCGGCCGGATCCCTAAGCAGCGCGAGCTTTCGGCCGACAGTCTCGAGAAAGTCGACGTGTCGGGGCTTATTCCCGTTGCGCCCGAGGTCAGCGCCGTGCTGAGCGAGGCTAAGACTACGGGGTCCGCCGCACTTCTCGCCGCCGAAGAGATGGCCGAGAAGCTCCCTGAGGAGGATGCTCCCGTTGTTCCGATCATCGAGGAGAAGGACGAGAGACCCGACGCCGCCGAGAAGGACAACGGCGCAGCAGCCGGCAATCCACCGGCCGCGGATGCCGGCTCGCCTGCAGATACATTCCTTGGCCGTACCGAAGGGGCGAACGCGCAATGAAGATCCTTGCCATTGCCGACACCGAGGAGCGCTGGCTGACCGACTTTTACGACCGCGACCGCATGGCGGGCGTTGACCTTATCATCTCGTGCGGCGATCTGCCGGCGCGCTACCTGGAGCATATCGTCACGCTTGCCAACGTGCCACTCGTGTACGTATGGGGCAACCACGACACCGAGTACCGCCAGCACCTTCCCGAGGGCTGCATTTCCATCGAGGGGCATATTCGCGAGTTTCAGGGGCTGCGCCTCATGGGGCTCGGAGGCTCGATCAAGTACAACGACCGCGTGTACGGCTTCACCGAGTCGGAGATGTATCGCCGCGCCACGCGCATGGCGCTTCTCGCCTACGCCGCGGGAGGGGTCGACATGATCGTCACCCATGCACCGGCGCGCGGCTACGGCGATATGAGCGACCTGCCGCACCGGGGCTTTGACGCGTTCAACACCGTGCTCGACCAGCTCAAGCCGTCGTATCTGCTGCACGGCCACATTCATCCCGAGTACGGACGCATCGAGCGCGTGCGGCACCACCCGAGCGGCACGACGCTCGTAAACGTCTGCGGCGCGCAGATCATCGACATCCCCGAGGACCGTTTGCCCGCGCGCAGCAGGCGCCTGTTCTTCCCCGTCGAGTCGATCTAGGCCTCACAGACCAGAACGCCACCACAAGATTACGCAAACACCTGTCTTTGCCGCAAGATTACGCAGCCAAACGAAGGTACTCGGCCAATTCGCCCAATACCTGCGACTTGGCGTAATCTTCCGGCAGATCCGTTTGACTGCGTAATCTTGTAGGACTCATCTTGTAGGGCTCATCTTACAAAGAGCTAAAGAAAAAGCGCGCGCACGGCTCCCGCTCCGTGCGCGCGCCACACAACAAGCGAGCGCGCGGGAATGCGTCGCGCGCTCGCCAGAGTGTGCTTATGCCTCCAGACTGCCGAGGCAGGTGGCGCCGACCTGGCGAATGCCGGTCTCGTAGATGTTGTCGCGTCCAAAGACGCGCGCCATGTAATCGATGTAGTCAGCGGTGTGGTCCTTGGGCACGGCGGCCATGATCACGCCGGCAAAGCCGCCGCCGTGAAGCCTACACACGCCCGCGCCGATCTTCTCGAGGAAGATCTCGGTCAGGGCAAGGGCCAGCGGAATGGGCTGCTCCTCAGGCGCGCCCGCCACATAGGCGTTCTGCAGCCACTTCCACGACGAGTTGCCCGACTCCTTGATAAGCTCGAGCACGCGCGCCTGGTCGCCCGCCTGCAGCGCCTTCACGGCGTTCTCCACGCGGCCGCACTCCTCAAAGTAGTGCAGGGCGCGCAGCAGGGCGCGGTCGTTGTTGATCTTGCCGCGCAGTCCTGCGATCTTGTCGAGAAGCACGTCCTCCTTGGTGGCGCACAGGTTCTCGACCCCGAGCTCGGAAGCCACCGCGCGCATCTCGCCGGGAACCGAGGAGTACTCGGCCGAGAGGTCGGCATGGCCCTTGCCCGTGTTCACGATCACCAGGTCGCAACCGAGCGCGTCGTAGGAGAAGTCGACCTTCTCATAGCTCACGCCGTCGGAGAAGTCGAGGTAGATGGTGCCGCCCACGGCGCACGCCATCTGGTCCATGAGGCCGGATGCCTTGTCCCAGTAATGGTTCTCGGCGTACTGGCCGATGCGGGCGTAGTCGGCGGTGTCGATGGCGTCGCCGTTGAAGAGATGGTCGATAATCGCGCAGACGAGCATCTCGAACGACGCGGACGAGCTCACGCCCGCCGCGGGGATAACCTCGGACGAGACGGTCGCGTTGAAGCCGCCGATCTCGTAGCCCTTCTCGCGCGCGGCAACGAGCATGCCGGCAACGAGCGAGACGCTCCCCTGGCAGTGCGGCACATCGGCGAGCTTGTCGATATCTACCACGATGGGATCGGGGTAGCCCTCGGAAATGATGGTCACCGTGCTGTTGCCGCTCGGAGCCGCCACGGCGACCGTATCCATGATGATGCTCGCAGCCAGGATCTTGCCGCCGTTGTGGTCAGTGTGGTTGCCGATGATCTCGGTGCGGCCAGGCGCCGAGAAGCACTCGGTCGAAGCCTCGCCAAAAGCCTCCGTAAAGCGCTTGCCCAGTGCGGCAAAGCGCTCGGCCGCCGCCGGGGCGGCGTCGCCGTACACAAGCTGAAGCGTCATATCAGAAGAGCTCATGAGTCTCCTTTCTCGGGGACCGCGCCTGCGGCCCGCCCGCTATCGTCTGCTCCTAGCGCACGCTCTCGATGAAGCGCCCAAAGGCCGCGCGCCCGTCCTCGGTGTCGGCAAAGACCGCGCACTGCTCGAGCACCTGCGCAAACACCAGGCCGATCTCCTCTTCGATGATGGCCGTGAGCTCGTCGCGTCCGGCCTCGCCGATGTTGTCGACGTTCTCGGGCGCGTACTCGGGGTGCTTCTTCAGGATCTCGTGCGCCCACGCGCCGTGCGAGGCGATCTCGCGAACCTGGGCGGGGTCCTCGCCGGAGAGAATGGCCTGCTTCAGACGGTTCATCTCGCCCAGAAGGCGCGCCGGCAGCACAGCCAGGCCCATGACCTCGATGAGGCCGATGTTCTCCTTCTTGATGTGATGGAGCTCCTGATGCGGATGGAAGATGCCCAGGGGGTACTCGTCGGTGGTGCGGTTGTTGCGCAGCACCAGGTCAAGCTCAAAGCCCTCGCCACGGCGACGCGCGATCGGGGTGATGGTGTTGTGCGGCGTGTCATCGGTCACGGCAAGCACGCCCACCGACTCGTCGCTGTAGCGGCGCCATGCCGTGAGGATCTTGTCGGCCAGCGTCACGAGACGCGCCGGGTCCGCCGCATCCAGGCGGATGACCGACATCGGCCAGTTAACGATGCCCGCCTCGACGTCATCGAAGCCGGCGAACGAGATCTTCTCGCGCAGGTCGGCGCGCGCCATGGCAAACTCGTAGCAGCCGCCCTGGTAGTGCTCGTGCGTGAGAATCGAGCCGCCCACGATGGGCAGGTCGGCGTTGGAGCCCACGGTGTAGTGCGGGAACATCTCGACAAACTCGAGCAGGCGCACGAACGTGGTGGTGTTGATCTTCATGGGCACGTGACGCTCGGACAGCACTATGCAGTGCTCGTTGTAGTACACGTAGGGGCTGTACTGCATGTACCACTTCTCGCCGGCAAGCGTCAGCGGGATCAGGCGAATGGTCTCGCGCGCCGGGTGGTCAAGGCGCCCCGCGTAGCCCACGTTCTCGGGGCAGAGCTGGCAGCGCGGGTACGGCTCGTCGCCGCTTTTCTTCTTGAGCGCGGCGGCGATTGCCTTGGGGTCCTTCTCGGGCTTGGAGAGGTTGATCGTGATGTCGAGCTTGCCGTACGGGGTCTTGGTAACCCACTTGCGGTCCTTGGCAATGCGGTACGAGCGAATGTAGTCGGAGTCGAGGGCAAGGCGGTACAGGTAGTCGGTCGCCGCCTTGGGCGACTCGTCGTAGCGCCTCCAGAACTCGCGCGTGACCTCGCTCGGGCGCGGCGTGACGCAGCCCATGAGGCGGGTGTCGAACAGATCGCGACTCGCAATGCCGCCGTCGATAAGCTCGTGCTCCACCGCGTAGTCGAGAAGCGCGCCCAAGATGCTCTCGAGCGAGGGCTTGCAGGTGTGCTCGCTCGCGCGCGCCTCGCCCACCTTGGGGATGAACGCGCCGGTGGGCTGATGCTTGAGAGCGTCGAACAGCATGTTGGTGACGTAGGTGACGTCGTCCTCGCCGATGAGCCCTCGTTCGCGGGCGTAGGCAACAAGCGCCGACGTGGCCTCCTCAACGTTTCTGAACTTCTTATCTGCCATAGCTGCTCCTCTCTGTACTTGGTTGTTTGCTGTATGTGCGCACTTAAGCCGTGCTGATACCGTTCTCGTACCCACGGGCGCGCCGCCCGCCGACGTTAAGACGGTGAACGGCCAGCTAAAGCCCGCCTCCGGGCGTTCGAACGGGTCGCACAAAACAGCCCGGCGCCCGCCTTGGGTGCGCCGGGCATCAAAACGTTAGCCGATCCGCTCGAAGCGGTACATGCGGCTCATGTACGGCGCGCTCGAAATCGGCAGCGGAATGCCCATGTCCATGAGCGCGTCTGCCGGGTAGACCTTGTCGGAATTGACCTCGCGGTACATGGCACCGGGCGTCAGGCCGCGCGGCACCACGTAATCGGCCACGCCGTAGCCCTCTACCTCGATAACCACGGCGCACACGATAGCCTCGCTGCCGTCCTCGGCAGCAAACTCCCATGCGCACACCGGGTCCTTCTTGGGAGAGGACAGGCGGTAGTACAGGCCCTCGCGCACGAGGTGCTCGATCTCGCGGTACGTCTCGATCTGATGGGTGATGATCTCCCAGGCGCGCTCAGGCAGCTCGACCAGGTCGAGCTCGTAGCCAAAGCCGCCGCCCGCCATGGCAACCAGGCCGCGCGCGCTCAGCGGAACCTCGCGCCCGTTGATCTCGTTGGGGCAGGCAGAGACGTGCGCGCCCACCGCGGAGCAGGGGTATCCGAACGACGTGCCGTACTGGATGGTCATGCGGTCGTGCGCGTCGGTGTTGTCGGACGTCCAGATCTGGGGCGTGTAGTAGAGCATGCCCACGTCAAAGCGGCCGCCGCCCGCGGAGCACCCCTCGATGAGGAGGTTCGGGTAGCGCTCGACCAAACGCTCGAGCAGCTCGTAGAGACCCGCGATGTAGTCGTAGAGCACCTTGCCCTGGTCGGTGGCAAAACGCGAGTACACGTCCACGATGCTGCGGTTGTAGTCCCACTTGAGGTACTCGATGTTGGCTTGGTCGAGAACCGCGCAGAGCTGCTCGAAAATGTTCTCGCGCACGTCGGCGCGGCTCATGTCGAGCACGAGCTGGTCGCGGCCGAGCGCCGGGTCCTTGCCCGGAATCGCGAGCGCCCAGTCGGGGTGAGCGCGGTAGAGATCGCTGTCCTCGCTCACCATCTCGGGCTCGACCCAGATGCCGAACTTGAGGCCCTCGGCGTTGACGTAGTCAACGAGCTGCTTGAGCGAGCCGCCGAGCTTCTCCTCGTTCACGGTCCAGTCGCCGAGCGCGCGCAGGTCGTCGCAGCGGTTGCCGAACCAGCCGTCGTCCATGACGAGCATGTCGAGGCCGAGCTCGGCGGCCTTGTCGGCCAGACGGCACAGGCTGTCGCCGGTGAAGTCGAAGTAGGCCGCTTCCCAGCTGTTGAGCAGAATCGGACGGGGTCGGTCGCGCCACGGGCCGCGGCACACGTGCTTACGGATGCAGCGGTGCAGGTTGTGCGAGATCTTCTCGAGGCCGGCGCCCGAATAGGTCATGATGACCTCGGGTACCACGAACTGCTCGCCCGGCTCGAGCGGATAGGAGAACTGCTCATCGGAGAGGCCCATCTGCATGCGAACCTGCTCGTACTGGTCTTTCTCGACCTCGGCCAGGAAACCGCCGCTGTAGACGAAGCTCATGGACCATGCGCGGCCCGAGGTCTCGGTGGTGTCGCGGTCGGTGAGGATCATGACGGGGTTGTACTGGTTGGACGACATGCCGCGGCGGCTGCCCACCGAGAACGAACCGTGCGTTACGGCACGGCGGCTCGGGCGGCGCTCCATGGCATGGCGCCCGTCGAAGGTGATGACGTCGAAGTCGCCGTGCACCATGTCGAGGCAGGCGGTCTGCGCGCGCTTGAGCACGAACTTCTTCGAGCCGGTGTTGCGGATGATCGCAGCGCGGGTCACGATGTCGAGCTTGGGCAGCACGCCGTAGAGAAGCTCGATCTCGAGGCCGATGCGCTTGTCGGCGAGAACCACCGAGAGGGACTGGGCGTCGTCGTCTGCGGACTCGGAGTACACCGCCGGGAACCCGGGCAGGCCGTACTTGCCGTCCCGGATCTCGTGGCGCACGTAACGCAGGTCGCAGCCGAAGGTGCCCTCGGCGTCTCGAACGACGAGGAGCGGGTTGCGCATGTCGCCGGCACCCTGGAAGGCGTACTCCTGAGGCAGCACGTCGAGCGAGTACGTGCGGTCCGCCACGTCGTGCGGGCTCGCGCACATGCCGCTTCGGTCGGCGTACGTGACCAGGTAGTCCAAACAGCCCTCGGTACGGGCGCCGTAGTAGAGGTGCAGTAGATAACCGTACTCGTCAACCTTCATCTGGTACGTGGTGTTGGCCGTTTGGATGGTGAAGGTGCCCGCGGCGCTGTCAAAATGTAGCGACATAGCTCCTCGATCTCTGGACAGTATGCTTTACCGGATCTTTACGCAGTGTCTCCTAAAGACTCGGGCCCCACGAAGGGGCCCGAGAGCAGGAGAGGGACTACGTCAGGCGTATCCTACTTCACGGCACCGTTGGTAACACCGTTGATGATCTGCTTCTGAGCAAATACATAGAAGATGATCATCGGGAGCATCGCCAGCAGGTACGAAGCAAACGCAAGGTTGTAGTTCGTGCTGAAGGCAGTCTGGAAGTTCATCTGCGCGAGCGGCAGCGTGTTGACACCGGTGCCGCCCATGATGACGAGCGGGGTCATGACGTCGTTCCACACGGCCAGGCCGGTGAGAACAGCAACCGTGGCGTGCATGGGTTTCATGAGCGGGAAGATGACCTTCCAGTAGGTGGTCCAGGTGCTCGCACCGTCGACGCGCGCGGCCTCCTCGAGAGCGATCGGGATGTTACGCAGGTAGCCGGTGTAGAGCATCATGTTCATCGGCATGTAGAACACGATGTAGAGGATCATGACGCCGACCATGTTGTCGAGGTGCAGGATAGCGGTCTGCTTGACGAGCGGCATCATGAGGATCGCGAACGGCACGTACATGCCGGCGACGATGAAGTAGTACGACCACTTGAAGAGCTTCTTGGAGTCCATGTTGCGGCCGATGGCGTACGCAGCGATGGAGTGGATGAGCACCGAGAACACCACTGCGATGACCGTGATGATCAGCGAGTTCAGGAACGAGTTGAAGAAGTCGGTAACCTGAATGGCCTCGATGAAGTTGTCGAGACTCCACGTGCTCGGCAGCGAGAGGATGCCCGCGATGTCGTTGGTCATCTCGGAGGGATCCTTGAAGGCAATGACCACCGCCATGTAGAGCGGGAAGATGATCGTGATGAGGCCGATGAGAAGGAGGATGGTAACAGGCCAGTTGACCTTTTCCTTGACCTTGGCCCCGAATGCGTCCTTAGCCATTAGAGCTGCTCCTCTCTGCTGTTCAGGAACTTCGTCTGCGCAACGGAGATCACGGCGATGAGGATGAAGAAGATCACCGCGTTGGCGCACTGGAAGCCGAACTGACCGCCAGCGAGGCCGTTGTTGTAGATGAGGTAGGAGATGGACTCGGTGGACTGCGCCGGGCCGCCGCTGGTCATGGCGACGATCTGGTCGAAGACCATGAGCATGTTCTTCATCACGAGCACCATGTTGGTGGTGACGGAGGGCATGATGAGCGGGAACGTGATGTAGCGGAACAGGTTCCAACCGGTGGCGCCGTCGAGGTTACCGGCCTCGTACACGTCCTCGGGCACCGACTGCAGGCCGGTGATGTAGATGATCGTGGTCTGAGCGATGGACTGCCAGCAGCACACGACCACGATGGCCACCCACGCCCACTCAGTGCTTGCGAGAATCGAGCTAGTGCCCGTCAGCGCCGGGATGATGTAGGTGAAGAAGTAGCTGAACACGTAGCCCACGACGAGGGCGCCGAGGATCTGCGGTACGAAGTACAGGGCGCGGAAGGCGCTCTTGAACTTGATCTTGCTGTTGAGGCCCATGGCCAGAACGAGCGAGATCACGTTGGTGATGAGCGTGGAGACCACGGCCACCTTGAAGGTGAACAGATACGAGTTGCCCACGCGCGCATCGCCGAAGAGGTCGATGTAGTTCTGCAGGCCCACGATGTTGAAGGTGCCGTAGCCCTTGGAATCGGTGAAGCTGTAGAACACGCCCGTAAGCAGCGGGAACGTATTGAACGCCACGAACAGAATCAAGACCGGGATCAGGATCAGGAGGAAGGTGCGGTTCCTGTCCGATCCGACCTTGGCTTTAGCAAGATTTGCCATGCTGCTTCCTCCTTACTGCTGCTCTTCGTAGGCCTGGACCTTGCGGATGACCGAGCGGTTGTAACGCTGCCAGTCGGTGTCCCACTTGCTCAGGAACGCGTCGATGTCGCCCGAGAGCAGCATCGTCTGAAGCTGGGCGTCGCAGGCCATGGCCGACGGATAGGTGTGGTCGAGATAGTCGAGAACCTTGCCCTCTTCGATCCACTCGGCAACGCCGTCAAAGAGCTCCGGCAGCTGGAAGTCGCCGTCGAGGCAGGGAACCGCGTTCTGATCGTCGATGTAGGTCTGGATGTTGGCGGGGTCGCTCAGGAAGGAGATGACCTCGTAGACCGCGTCCATATGGTCGCAGTTCTTGGCGACGCACCACTGAAGGTCGATGCCCGAGACCACGATGCGGTCGTCGGGGTTCTCGGCCGAGGGCATCGGGAACAGGCCGACGTTCATGTCGGGGTTAACCGACTTGATCTGCGGCACGGCAAACGAACCGCAGGGGTACATGGCGGCCTGGCCGCGCGCGAAGGCGGTGCAGGCGTCGTTGTAGCTGTAGGCGAACGGGCCCTCTTCGGCGTAGTCGAGCATCTCGAGCATCATCTCGGCCGGGCGGCGGTAGTAGTCGGAGAACTTGGCCTCACCGGCGTTGACCTGACGCGCTAGGTCGGACGGCACGAGGTTCGTCGTGATGGAGTTCCACGGCGAGAGAATCGTCCAGGTGTCGAGGTAGCCCAGGTAAAACGGGAGCACCTCGCCCTCGGACTGGATCTGCTTGCACAGGTCGATAAGCTCGTCCCAGGTCTCGGGGATCGGCCAGCCGTGCTCCTCGAACATGTCGACGTTGTAGAGCATGCCGGCGGCGTTGGCGACGTAGGGAACGCCGTAGATGCCGTCCATGGGAACGTAGGTAACGCTCTTGTCGATCGCCTGGTAGGCCTCGCTCACCTCGGCCATGGTCGGGGCGTCGGAGACGTCGGCGAGAATGTCGGAATCGACGAAGCTCGCGTAGTCGGCGTCGCCGCCGATGCCGATGATGTCGGGGTAGTCCTCGCGGACGAAGCGCGTCTTCATGATCGTGACGGCGTCAGCGGGGCTCGTGAAGTTGAGGTAGATGTCATCGTGAGTCGCGTTGAACTCCTCGGCGAGCTTCTCGAAGATGCTCACCGCCTCCTGCTTGTAGCTCACGACCTCGACTTCTACCTTGCCGTCGCTCCGCCCACCGGAGCAACCGGGCAGCATCGTCGACGCCGCCGCGGCAGCGCCCAGGCCAAGGAGGGAGCGACGCGATATAGCCTTATTCAGCATTCTTTGCTCTCCTCTCGGGACTTAGTGAACGATGGCCAGCTCGGTCTCTTTGTCGAACACGTGAATCTTCTCGACATCGAAGGCAACCTGGATGCGGTCGCCGGTGCGCACCGGGTTGGTGGCGGAGATGTGCGCGGAGATCTGACCGCCGTCAACGTCGCCGTAGATCATGGCCTCGGAGCCCAGGAGCTCGTAAACCGTGACGGTAGCGGCGATCTTCTCGGACAGCTTCTTGTTCTCGGCGTACTCGTGCTCCTCGACGACGTCCTCCGGGCGGATGCCGGCAATGACGACCTTGCCCACGTAGGGCTTGAGCGCCTTGGCCTTGGAATCGGGCACGGTGATGGTGTTGCGGCCGAAGGTCAGCGTGATCTTGCCGCCCTTCTCGCCCACCGTGGCGTCGATGAAGTTCATCTGCGGCGAGCCGATGAAGCCAGCGACGAAGAGGTTGCACGGCTTGCTGTAGAGGTTCGACGGAGTGTCGACCTGCTGCATGACGCCGTCCTTCATGACGACGATGCGGGTGCCGAGCGTCATGGCCTCGGTCTGGTCGTGGGTGACGTAGATGATCGTGGCGCCCAGGCGGTCGTGCAGCTTGGAGATCTCGGCGCGCATCTGAACGCGCAGCTTGGCGTCGAGGTTGGAGAGCGGCTCGTCCATGAGGAAGACCTTGGGCTGGCGTGCGATGGCACGGCCCATGGCGACGCGCTGGCGCTGACCGCCGGAGAGGGCGGACGGCTTGCGGTCGAGGAGCTTCTCAAGGTCGAGGATGCGCGCGGCCTCGCGGACGATCTTGTCGATCTGGGCAGCGTCGACCTTGCGGAGCTTCAGCGGGAACGCCATGTTGTCGTACACGGTCATGTGCGGATACAACGCGTAGTTTTGGAACACCATGGCGATGTCGCGATCCTTAGGCTCCACGTCGTTGACGACGCGGCCGTCGATCTTGAGCGTGCCGGAGGTGATGTCTTCCAGACCGGCGATCATGCGGAGCGTGGTGGACTTGCCGCAGCCGGACGGGCCGACGAAGATGATGAACTCCTTGTCTGCGATCTGCAGGTTGAAGTCCTTCACTCCCTCATAACCATTCGGATACTTTTTGCCCACGTGCTCGAGCGAGAGTTCTGCCATAACAACAGCCCCTTCCCGTCTGCCTCACGTCAACCAGGGGTGTACGAGCGGTCCCTGCGCGAGGCATCCTTTACGTTGGCTCCTATTTTATTCTGTCTATTTTCTACATAATGTTTCAACATTGGTATATGTTTATATGTTATGCGTCTTTTCGCAGGTTAGAATGGTTTTTGGTGTAATGATTTTGTCAGCTTGTTTCGGCGAACGGCACATTTTGGGTGGGCAACGGTATATTCATCCCGTGGCTTACCAGCGGAAATAGATATTTCCAGATGCATAAAGGAAAACGCTTTGCTATAGTGATATCTGCTGTACAGGCGACGGATATATTAAAATGCTAGTTATATCCCCTAATGTTTATCTCTTATGTTTGTTGATATCGCTAAAAACCAGCTGGGTGACTTTAAGGGTATAAATTGACGCCCAGCTTGCTATAGTCGAGCAAAGACGAGAAGGGGACCGAACACAGATGCCTACGCACGAGCTGGAATTCGCAACGTTTCCCGGTCAGAATTTCATTGACCTCATGCCGTACCAGTACGGCCGCGAGCACTGCGAGCCCGGCCACGCATTTGGCCCCGCGCGCCGCAGCCACTACCTGTTCCACTACGTCATCTCGGGCTCGGGCACGCTCATGGCGACCAACGAGACGGGCATGCGCACCGAGTACAACCTTCACGGCGGCCAGGGCTTTCTCATCTTCCCCGGTCAGGTAAACACCTACGTTGCGGACCTCGAGGATCCGTGGGAGTACGTCTGGCTCGAATTCGACGGCATTCGCGTCAAGGAGGCGCTCGAGCAGTCGGGGCTCTCGATGTCGCACCCCATCTACCGCACCCAGTCCACCGAGCTGCGCCTGCTCATGGAGAAGGAGATGCGCTATCTCGTTGAGCATCGCGACGCCTCGGCGCTGCACCTCGTCGGGCATGCGTATCTCTTCCTCGACTACCTGGTGAGCTCTATCGAGCCTCCGCAGACCCAAAGCGCTAACAAGCTGCAGGACTTCTACATCCGCGAGGCAATCTCGTATATCAAGCAGAACTACCAGAACGACATCTCCATCGAGGACATCGCACGGCAAACGGGCCTCAACCGCAGCTACTTCGGCAAGGTGTTCAAGGGCGTGCTCGGCAAATCGCCCCAGCAGTACCTCATCACCTACCGCATGTCCAAGGCAGCCGAGCTTCTCAAGCTCACGACGCTCTCCATCGCCGAAGTGGGCAAGGCCGTGGGCTACCCCAACCAGCTGCATTTCTCGCGCGCGTTCAAAAACACCTACGGCTGCTCCCCGCGCGAGTGGCGCAAAGAAAGCGCCAAACAGGACGGCACCCCCGCCCACTAAGCCGCCAACGCCCCGCCACAGCCTCCGGCAAACGCCACGCAGCACTACCCACCGCCACCGACGCTTCGTTATCCTCTGCGCATCCACGATCGCTTGACGCAGCTGTGATCGCTTGGAGGGGTATTTCTCGCCTCAAGCGATCGTCGATGCGTCAAGCGATCGGAGCTGCGCAGAACTCAGAAAGCTGGGACGCACGGTGGCGAGAAGAGCGAACGACCCGGAAGTGATCATCAGCAAGAAGCACGTGTAGGCGAGTGAGTGCGGCCAATCTTTCCCGACTCAACGGCATCAGGATACGTGCGGTATGCCGAACGCATCGAGAACAGCAGCAACGTAGCCGGGCTCATCAAGCCGCGCGTACAGGAAGCGTGCCACCGGATAGCCGAGCGCGGTGATATGAGACTCCCGCTGGCGTTCGTCGACAAGCACTTTAATCGCTCCCTTGGTGCGCGCACGCTCAGAATCCTCGTACTTTACGAACCCGTCCAGCTCGCCAATGACCGTGCGACCGCTGGCGAGCCTCCATAGCATATCTACGCGTACGGTCCGGCGCGTTTCAACAGGATCCACCAGCTCGACCTGAAGATCAGTCGGCGCCTCGTAACCTAGCTCGATGATCTTTCCACGCAGATACGACTCACCTCCGTTTTCCGCTCGTGGATCACCCAGAGATACCGCCCTCAGAGCCTGCGTCACACCATGACGGCCGTACCCCTCCCGCTGAACGGCTGTGCTCAGCTCGCTGTGGTCACTCGAGTAGAAGCGCAAAGCGGCATCGACCACGCCGAGACCCACACCCAGAGGCGATCTTCTCGTGCATTCAAAGACCGTCTGCGCCAGGCTGGTCACACGTATGCCGTTGACTAGCCGCACAGCTATAGGACCATTTACGCGATGCCGCTCAAGATGTGAGGAGCTTCTCGAGTGGGCCCGGCGCGTCGTGCACACATGCAATCGATCAAGCTTTTCGTATGGAACGTACAGGCCGTATGCCAGCGCAGCCGTAAACGAACAGAATACCCAGTCTGGATGCAATCGCGACACAGTTCGTGCGAGACTGAGAGTTCTTGCCAGGGGATTCATGGCGTCCAAATATGCCGATCGGGCGTAAACGCCGGGAAACGGTCGGGCAATCTCGCCGGCCGTATAGCGTCGAGACAGCGCTAAACGCTCTGCTTCGGTAGCTGGCGATAAGCACAGCCCTCTGCTGTGCGCCTCGTCTAAGCGACGATCCAGCTGTTGTTGCACTACTCCATTTTTCACAGCCCCTCCCATCGAACATCGAGAAGAACCTAGCAGAACAACACAGCAGCATGTCTTACCATTATCTGTTTCGTATCTGACCAAGATCTAACACCGCAGGTCAGATGCCTGTTTAGTCACGACCAAACAGAAGAGGGCCATGCGAGCATCGGCCGACGGTCGCCCTCGTCGGTAAACGGAGAAGGACCTCGGCTATTATTACGCAACCCCGATCGCCCTGCGCACTCACGATCGCTTGACGCAGCTGCGATCGCTTGGAGGGGTATTTCTCGCCTTAAGCGATCGTCGATGCGTCAAGCGATCGAAGTTGCGCAGAACTCAGAAGGCTCATGGATGCGTAAGTCGAAAGTGCGGGCTGGCGAGAAGGACGGCGAGGGCGTCGCGGCGGGATGAGCCCCGCTGCGGCGCCCTCGCGCCAACAGGTGTTTTTAAACCGGAAGACTTACGCCGTCATGAGCCAGAAGAAATCCCACGGCTGCATGTCGACCGTGACGACGTCGGAGGTCTCGCCCGTCATGAGGTTGCGGTACGAGCCGGCCTCGGGCATCCACACCGTCTTGGCGTCGTCGCTGAAGTTGAACACGGCGTGCAGCGTCTTGCCCTCCATTTTGCGAACGATCCAAAGGATGGAGGTGTCGCTGTAGTCCTTGGTGTAGACCTCGGCATCGGCGCTGAAGATGCCCTCGGCCATGCGAATGCCCTCGAGCTTCTTGAGCGCGCCGAAGATGCGATCCTGCACCGTGCCCTCGCGGCCGATGTTGTCGGTCAGCGACCAGTCGAACTTGCCGCGGTGGATGTAGCGCGAGTCCTCGGCCTTCTCGGGATCGTCCTTGTAGGTGTAGTCGTTCACCTGGCCGACCTCGTCGCCGCTGTAGATGATCGGCAGACCCGACTGCGAGAACAGGTACGCGTGCAGCGTGATGTCCTTGCGCAGAGCCGTGGCCATCTTGGCCTCGTCCTGCTCAAAGCCCGCGGCCTCGACGCCGCACATAGAGGCGGTGGTGGCGCAGAAACGCGCATCGCCGGTCACCGGGTCGGCGTTGTAGAGCTCGCCGCGCGAGGTGCTGCCCGGCGTGAAGCCCTGGAAGTAGTCGTTGAGGTACTTCTTGTGCGGGACCTCCTCCATGCCCCAGCCCTTGAGCACGGGGTAGTCGAGACCCCAGCCGATGTCGTCGTGGCAGCGCAGGTAGTTGAGGAAGGTGTACTCGCTCGGAAGGCTGCACACGGCGTCGAGCTGCTGACGGAGCAGGCGCACGTCGTGCGTGGCAACCGTATGCCACGTGGTGGCCATGGTGGTGACGTTGTAGAGCATGTGGCACTCGGGCTTCTCGACCGTGCCGAAGTAGGGCACGACCTCCACGGGTGCCATAACGACCTCGCCGAGAAGCACGATGCCCGGGCAGACGATCTCGCCGATCATGCGCATCATGCGGACGATGGTGTGCACCTGCGGGAGGTTGCGGCAGTTGGTGCCGAGCTGTTTCCAGATATAGGGCACGGCGTCGATGCGGATGATGTCAATGCCCTGGTTAGCCAGGTACAGGAAGTTGTACATCATCTCG
>CASEEV010000022.1 GCA_949287065.1 uncultured Collinsella sp. | reverse complement strand
GTCGTTTGACCGGCGCGCGCCCTTCTGCAAACCGAATCCGGGTTGTCATTGAAAAACGAATGCGGGTTTGGCGTTTCCGCAGGTGCTTCTGCAAACCGACTTCGTTTTTCAGGTGCAAGCCGGCGTCGGTTTGCAGAAGGGGCCCCGCCGCGCTCCACTCACCGCCAGCCGCGTCCTTCTCACAGGGTCACCCAAAAACTCCTCGCAAGAGAACAGCAACTCCCGCCCCTCCCCCTCGCAACACAAACCCGCCTCGCACACGATGGGGAGGGTGCGAGGCGGGGCTATGAGAGGGAGCTTTATTGGGCAGGTCTTAGACGTAGAAGAGCATGTCGTCGTAGGTGGGAACGGGCCAGTAGGCGCGGGCAACGACGTCTTCCATGGCGTCGACCCGGGCGCGCAGCTCGTCCATAGCAGGGATAACCTCATGCGCGTAGCAGCACGCGCGCTCGGCCACGTCGGTCAGCCCCTCGGCCTTGTCGTGCTTCTCAGCCAGCGCGTCGACGGCAATGCTGATTGCCGTTACGCCGCCGAGAAGCTTGTCGAGAAGCGCCTGCTCGGAGGGCATAGCTGCCTCGGGATTTGCGCTTTTGACCGTTGCAAGGCCCTTGGCGATCTTGGTGGCGTAGGCGCTGATCTGCGGCAGATACGTACGACGCGCCATCCTGAGCATCGTGCGAACCTCGATGTTCATGCGCTTGTCGTACTTCTCGAGCTTGACCTCGTAGCGGCTGCGCACCTCGGCCTCGGAAAGCACGTTCATGCTCTCGAACAGCTCGAGGCTCTTCTCGGTGATGAAACTCGGCAACGCGTCGGCAGTCGTGGGAAGGTTTGCCAGACCGCGACGCTCAGCCTCTTCGTGCCATGCTTCGGAATAGCCGTCGCCGCCGAAGAGAATGCGCCGGTGGTCGGTGAGCGACTGCTTGACATAGGCCAGCGCGCGCTCGCCGAACTCCGCGGCATCGACGCCTTCGAGCGCATCGGCAAAGCGGCCGAGCTCGCTGGCAACCGCGGTGTCGAGCACCATGTTGGCATCGGAAACGTTGACCTGCGAGCCGGGCATGCGGAACTCGAACTTGTTGCCTGTGAAGGCAAACGGCGAGGTGCGGTTGCGGTCGGAGTTGTCTTGCTGCAGTTTGGGCAGCACGTCGGCGCCCAGGTCGAGAACGCCGTGGGACGCGTGGACCGACGCCTCGCCGTTGACGATCTTCTGCACGCACTCGGTGAGCAGGTCACCCAAGAAGATCGAGATAATGGCCGGCGGCGCTTCGTTTGCGCCCAGACGGTGATCGTTGCCGCAGGTAGCAACGCTTGCGCGCAGCAGGTCCTGATACTCGTCGACCGCTGCGATCACGCACGAGAGAAACACCAGGAACTGCAGGTTCTCCTCGGGCGTATCGCCAGGGTCAAGCAGGTTGGCGTTGTCGGCCGAAAGCGACCAGTTGTTGTGCTTGCCCGAGCCGTTGATGCCCTCGAAGGGCTTCTCGTGCTGCAGGCACACCAGACCGTGATGGCTCGCGACCGTGCGCATCTTCTCCATGATGACGAGGTTCTCGTCAACGGCGCAGTTCGCGTTGGTAAAGACCGGGGCGAGCTCGTGCTGGGCGGGCGCAACCTCGTTGTGCTTGGTCTTGGCTGCGATGCCGAGCGCCCAAAGCTCGTCGTCGAGCTCCTTCATGAACTCGTTGACCGTGGGGCGGATAGCGCCGAAGTAGTGCTCCTCGAGCTCCTGGCCCTTGCACGGCGGCGCGCCAAAGAGAGTGCGCCCGGTGATGATCAGGTCGGGACGGCGGGCGTAATCCTCCTCCTTGATGAGGAAGTACTCCTGCTCGTCGCCTACGCACGGCACAACGCGGCGCGGATGCTTGCCGAACAGCGAGAGCACGCGCTTTGCCTGCGTGTCGATGGCAACCATGGAGCGCAGAAGCGGCGTCTTCTTGTCGAGCGCCTCGCCGGTGTAGGAGCAGAACGCCGTGGGGATGCAAAGAACCTCGTCCTTGATGAACGCCGGGCTCGTAGGATCCCAGGCGGTGTAGCCGCGGGCCTCGAAGGTGGCGCGCAGGCCGCCGTTAGGGAAGCTCGAAGCGTCGGGCTCGCCCTGTACGAGCTCCTTGCCGCTGAACTTCTCGATTGCAGCTCCGCCGCCCACGGGATCCAAAAACGCCTCATGTTTCTCGGACGTGATGCACGAGAGAGGCTGGAACCAGTGCGCGTAGTGCGTGGCCCCGCGGGCAATAGCCCATTCCTTCATGGCGTGCGCCACGACGTTTGCCACGTCCATGTCGAGCGGCTTGCCCTCGTCAATCGTGGCGCGCAACTTGGTGTACACGTCCTTAGGCAGATAGGCTTGCATGGCTTTATCCGAGAAGACCATCGTGCCGAACCGTTCCTCGAGTCCAGGCATGCGTCCTCCTTTCCTGCGGCAGTGCCGCTTGAGTCGTGCGAACGCCGCCGAGTCAACGGCGCTCCTTGGAGCACCAGATGCGTTCGCTTCGATCAAAAGGTTAGGACAGCGCTGTTTCTCGCCCGTTGCGCTGCAGTTTCGCCCGCGCAACAAAGTCGTGAACAACACGATTCAGTTTGGTTTCCTCTGCGTCATGGATCGATTACCGCTGAGTTACATGTCATCGGCGCTTGTTCTTCGCGCGCGTTTTACGGGAAATGGAGGTTCTTTCGACCTTGCGCGAGTAGACCAATCTCAACTCATAGCAAAACCCCAGCTCAGAGCATTGCCGTTCTTCCGCCTACTCCCAACGTCCCGAAAGAACCTCCATTTCCCGAAAAAAGAATCCACCGGCGGACAGCTCTCAGACAGCCCGCCCCTACGAACTTTTTCGGATATTCGAATACTTTTCGGAAACCGCCGAGTAGACCGGGGTCTCCGTGCGGCGTTTCCGCAGGTCAGAGCGTTGCCTGATGTTGGTCTACTCGGCAAGTCCCGAAAAGTACTCGAATAACCGTCAAAACCTCGGCGGAAGACTAGGATCGGCGTCTTCCCGGCCGCCCGGGACTCTCTCGGGCCGCCCCGTGTCCCGCCGGGCCGGGCGCATGGCCTCCGGGCGGAAGCGCCGCACATGCCCGCTGTCATCGGATCCCGTTATCGGCCCCGTGCGGATCCGCCCTGCGGCTATGCGCCCGGCCCTTCCGCAAACCGCGTTCGGGTTGTCATTGAAAAACGGGGCCGGGCTCGGCGTTTCCCCAGGTGCTTCTGCAAACCGAGCCCGCTTTTCAGGTGCAACCCGGCTTCGGCTTGCAGAAGGCCCCTGCCAGCGTCTCACCGGGGGAAGAAGGGCTGACTTCCGATAACGAAAGTTCATGAACTTTCGCACCCTCACCCAGCCCGATCCTGGGGTTTCCCGACTTTCGTTGACGAAAGTTCATGAACTTTCGGATGAGCAGATCGCCCGCCAGCCAGGGCGCCTAAAACAAAGCAAAGCCGGCTCCCCCGCCAGAGGGGAGCCGGCCGATGCGGAGCAGGTTGCCAGCGCAAAAGCGAGGACGCCGGCGGCGGAACAAGTCGGCCCCAACGAGGATGGAATGACCCTCCCCCACAGGTTGACCGGAACACAGCGAGGCCCGCCCCAGATGGGGCGGGCCGATGCGGTGCAGGTTGCCTGCGCGAAAGCGAGGGTGCGCCTGGCGGAGCAGGTCGGCCCGAAGGAGGAGGGCATTGGCCTTGCGGCCATGCCCGACGAGTGAGGGCCGAGATGCCCGCCAGGGGCGGCCGCAGCGTCGGACCCGAGTCATGGCCGACGATTGAGGGCCAGCCTGGCCGCCAGCTGCGGCCGCAGCGTCGGCCCCGAAAGCAGCGTTAACTAAAACGCAGCTTGGACGGCGCCGGCATACGTGTCCTCGAGGTACGCCTTGAAGTCGTCGGTGGTGAGCACCTTCACCAGGGCCTGGATGCGCTCGTCATCCTCAAGCTCGGGCGTGGTGCAGATCACGTTTGCGTACTCGTTCTTGATGATGTCGGAGTCAGCGCTTTCCTGCGCCACAGCGTCGGCGAGCGAGAGATCGGCGTCGATGGCGTAGTTGCCGTTGATGACCGCAAAGTCAACGTCGGCGAGCGTGGAGGGCAGCATCGCTGCCTCCTGCTCGGAGAACTCGATGTTGTGCGGGTTGTCGGTGATGTCCTTCGGCGTAGCCTCAAGACCGGCATCCTCGGCGAGCGTGATAAGACCCTGCTCCTCGAGGAGCTTGAGGGCGCGGCCCTCGTTGGTAGGATCGTTCGGAATCGAGATCATCGCTCCGTCGGCGATATTCTCGAGGTCGTCGGACTTGCCGGCAAACACGCCCATCGGCTCGAAGTGAATGGCGCCTACGTTCACGAGGTCGGTGCCGTTCTCCTTGTTGTAGTTGTTGAGGTAGTTGATGTGCTGGAAGTAGTTGCAGTCGATCTCGCCGGCGGAGGTGTCCTGGTTCGGAAGGATATAGTCGGTGTACTCCTTCACGTCCAGCACGATGCCCTGCTCCTCGAGCAGCGGCGCTGCATAATCGTTCAGGATCTCGGCGTGCGGGCTCGGGCTCGCGCCGACCGTGAGCGTAACCTGCTCGGCGGCGCCGGAGCCGCCAGCAGAAGCAGAATCGTTGCCGCAACCAGCGAGCGGCGCCGCAAGCGCAACGCCCGCAAACGAAGCGAGGAGACCACGGCGAGAAAGGTTTACGTTGATGTTCATGGGAGGCTTCCTTTCACAGAAGAGCTGGAACCTATATATATGACAGGGGCCGCGACGTCGCGGGGAGGCTGCCCGTAACCCGAGCTACTTGCGAGCCGTTCGATGGTCGACCTTGCGCGCAATGACGTCGCACACGGTTTGGATAACCTGGACGATCACGACGATGATCACCACGGCGGCGATCATGACCTCTTGCTCGTAGCGGTAGTAACCGTAGCGGATGGCGATATCGCCCAAGCCGCCGGCACCGACCGCGCCGGCGATGGCAGTATAGCCGAGAACCGCGATAAGGGTTACGGCGACGCCGCGGGTGATCGAGGGCAGTGCCTCGGGCAGCAGCGCCGAGAAAACGATACGCGGCGTGCTCGCGCCACAGGCCTCCACCGCCTCGACCGAGGCGCGCGGCACCTCGGCGAGCGACTGCTCGACCATGCGCGCGATAAACGGAGCCGTAGTGAGCACGAGCGGCGGAATGGTACCGAGCAACCCGGTACCCGTGCCCATGATGAGGCGCGTGAGCGGGATGATCGAAACCATGAGAACGATGAACGGGAACGAGCGGAAAATGTTGACGATCCATCCGAGCACCGCGTTGAGCACCGGCGCGGGACGAAGCGAGCCAGGCGCCGTGAGGTAGAGCACCACACCCAACGCCGTGCCGAGCACGTACGAGATGGCCGTGGGAATGAGAAGCATGAGCAGGGTCTCAAAGGTGCCCTCAAAGAGCAGCTGACCGTACTCGGCAACAAACTCGGAGAAGCTAAGCATCCCAATCAACCCTTCCCAGCAGCACCTTGGCGGCGTGCGTCTTGGGATCCGAGAAGACCTCGGCAACGCTGCCCTGCTCCACCAAGCGGCCATGCTCGAGCACGGCCACGTTCTTGCAGATCTTCTCCACCACGTCCATGGAGTGCGTGATCACGGCGATGGTAACGCCGGTCTCGCGGTTGATGTCGCGCAGGATCTTGAGCACGGTGTTGGTGCTCGCCGGGTCGAGCGCGCTCGTGGCCTCGTCGCAGAGAATGTACTCGGGATCGCAGGCAAGCGCGCGCGCAATGGCAACGCGCTGCTGCTGGCCGCCCGAGAGCTGCGCCGGGTACGACGCGGCCTTCTCGACCATGCCCACAAGATCAAGCAGTTCGAGCGCATGAGAGCGGTTCTCGTCGGTCACCTTGCCGTTGGCGGCAAGAAACGGAAAGCACACGTTTTGCAGCACGGTCTTTTGAGAGAGAAGGCCGAACCCCTGGAAGATCATGGCCATGCGGCGGCGGTACGCGCGCAGCGCGGCGCCTTTGAGGCCGACGATGTTCTGACCGTCGACGACGATCTCGCCGGACGTGGGCTGCTCCAAGAGGTTGATGCAGCGGACCAACGTCGATTTGCCGGCGCCGCTCATGCCGATAATACCGAAGATGTCGCCGTCGGCGATGGTAATCGACACATCGTCAAGCGCGTGCGCGGCGCCCTTGGCACCGTCGTACACTTTGCTCAGATGATTGATTTGAATCACGAGGATTGCTCCGCTCGATGCTCGGACTTATGGGAGAGGCCGCTCCCCGCCGGGACCGGCCTAACGAAGGCGCCCGGTCCCATCGCACGCGAAAGCGCATGCGACAGGGTGCCCGGGCAAGGGCATCTCCATAGCCATGGCCATCATCATATGTGCGGAAAGCGTAAACATGCCCCTACCTTAGCGTGCGCGCCAACCTGCGTCAAGCGAGCCTCTGCCCGCAACTCCGGCGAAGCCACGTCCTGCAAAAACAAAAAAGGGCCCGCCTCTCACGAGACGAGCCCTTCTCTTGTGCTCACACTGCAAACGGAAAAGCACCTGCCCCCCGTTCGCAAGAACGGCGGCTTAAGACTACTCGGCGGCCTCGGTCGCAGTCTGCTCCTCGGCGGGAGCCTCGGCAGGAGCCTCCTCGGCCTTCTTGGCAGCCTCGGCAGCGTACTTCTCGGCACGCTTGGCCTTGGCGGCAGCCTTGGCCTCGCGAGCGGCCTTGGCAGCAGCCTGGGCCTCCTCGGCCTTCTTGGCGCGCTCGGCCTTCTTGGCAGCCTCGCGCTCGAGAGCGGCCTTGGCGGCACCGCCGAACTTGTCGGCGAAGCGCTGGACGCGACCGCCGGTATCGACGAACTTCTGCTGACCGGTGTAGAACGGGTGGCACTCGTTGCAAAGCTCGACGACGATCTCGGGCTTGGTGGAACGAGTGGTGAACGTGTTGCCGCAGGAGCAGCGAACCGTGCACTCCACGTACTCCGGATGGATACCCTTCTTCATGGATAACTCCTTACACTGCGCCCTGGTTTCCGAACAGGGCATAAGGGGTGCCGCAGCCAGTGCCACGGCAGGACAACTTGCCTAATATAGCACGTTGCCGCGCGTTCGCCCACTCGCCATAAAAGCACCATGGCGCGCCGCAAGGAGAAACGCCCGCCTGCAACGGTCGGCAACTCGCGTAGGATTGGTAAACAGCCCGTTTCTTGTTTTCTTAAGACTGGGGCATCCCCGGCGATAACCGGGGTTTTCGGGTATAAAGAAGAAGCCGCTGCGCTCAGCCGATGCGGCATGCGGGACCGTGCGAGCGGCTTGCTCGCGCTGCCCCATTGCCTTTGCGAAAGCTCGCAAAGCCTCGCAAGATCCGCTCGGCCGCAAGCCGAGCACGCGCGCACAGCGCCTACAGCGGCATTTTAGGAGGAACCATGGCACAGACTTCTCCCGATTCCATCGTCGTCACCGTTCTGGGCAAGAACCGTCCCGGCATCATCGCCCGCGTCGCCGGCATCCTCGCCGACGAGGGCGTCGATATCCGCGACGTTACCCAGAGCATCGTTGACGACATGTTCACGATGACCATGCTCGCCTCGTTTGTCGAGCCGGGCCACGACCTGGCTCCGGTCCAAGAGCGCCTCACCGCCCTGGGCAAGGAGCTCGAGCTCACCATTACCGCGCAGCGCGAGGACGTCTTCAACTTCATGCACAGGCTGTAAGAGGCCTGTGCGCGTCTGCCCCGGGCCGCGCCGAACCCGCGCATCGAGCGCAAACAACCTGCTGAGCCACACGACGCCCGAGCGCCGCTCGGCCTGCTTATGCTTACCGCGCCGCCGCGTTCACCGCCCGCTACGCAACGAGCGCACCGAAGGAGGCAAGAATGGAACACATGAAATTCGCCTACGGCCCGATGCGGGAACGTCGCATCGAGAACTTTGCCGAGAAGCGCCACATCGGTCCCGACGGCGAGCGCCTCTACCATAGCCTGACCAACTTCGAGCGCTACGACGAGGAGCTCTTTGCCGAGCACGACGTGAAGCGCGGTCTGCGCAACGCCGACGGATCGGGCGTGGTTGCCGGACTCACCCGCATCTGCGACGTTCACGGCTACAAAAAGGTCGACGGCAAGGTGGTGCCCGACTACGGCAAGCTCACCTATCGCGGCTACGACGTGGCCGACCTCGTGCGCGGCGCGTGCGAGGAGGACCGCTTTGGCTACGAAGAGGTCGCCTACCTGCTCATTACCGGCTTCTTGCCCACCAAGGCGGAGCTCTACGACTTCCGCCAGCGCATCGCCGACTTCCGCTTCCTCGACCGCGAGTACGTCTACGAGTTCCCGATGCCGACCATCCAGTCGAGCATCATGAACGTTATGCAGCGCGCCATCCTCATGCTCTACGCGTTCGACGAAACCGCCGACGACACGCGTCCCGAGCACGAGATCGACGTCGCCATCTCGCTCATGGGCCGACTCCCGCGCATGGCCGCCATCGCCCACACCGCCCACGCCGCCGAAGTAGAGGGCCGCGAGGCGCACGTGCCCTCCCCCGTTCCCTCCTACTCGGTTGCCGAGACGGTGCTGCAGGTGCTCCGCGGCGGGGACGACTTTACCCGCGAAGAGGCGCAGATGCTCGACGTCTTGCTCATGCTCCAGGCAGAGCACGGCGGCGGCAACAACTCCACGTTCACTACGCGCGTGCTCTCCTCCACCGACACCGACGCCTACTCGGCCTACGCCGCCGCCGTCGGCTCGCTCAAAGGCCCGCGCCACGGTGGCGCCAACGCTAAGGTCACGTCCATGCAGAAGGACATCATGAGCCACGTGACCAACTGGGAGAACGAAGACGAGCTCGCCTGCTACCTCGAGAAGATCGCACGGCGCGAGGCCTTCGACAAGACCGGCCTCATCTACGGCGTCGGCCACGCGGTTTACACGCTCTCCGACCCCCGCGCCGAGATCTGCCGCTCGTTTGCGCGCCGCTTCTCCAAGCTCAAGGGGCTTGAGCCCGAGTTCAACCTCATCGAGAGCATCGAGCGCTTGGCGCCTCAGGTCATCGCCAATGTCCGCGGCACCGATAAGCCCGTCTGCGCCAACATCGACATGTACACGGGGCTTCTCTACCACATGCTCGGCGTGCCGCAGGACCTCTACACCCCCATGTTCGCCATCGCGCGCATGGCCGGCTGGGCTGCTCACCGCCTCGAGGAGCTCTACGGCGTGAACCGCATCATCCGCCCTGCCTACGTGACCGTCATGGACGACAAGCCCTACGTGCCGATCGCCGAGCGCCAGGAAGAGAGCCTCGGCTAGGCACCCCCCTGCATCAGCACGCAAAGCGCCCCGTGGCGAGAAGTTCGACCTTCTCGCCACGGGGCGCTTGTTGTTGCCGAGGCACCGCTATGGAGACGCGCAAAACGCGCCGGAGCCTCAAGAGGCGCGGAGCGGCTAGCGCTGCGCGCGCACCGTGCGCATGATGTGCCGCGGCACGGCGTAAAACGCACAGTTTCCGATCACGTTGCCGGCGGCGCGCTTAGCCGCGTCGCTGCCGTTGCTCGTGGCATAGGCATGCTTGAAACGCCCGAGCATCTCGAGGTCGTTTCCGCCGTCGCCGTACACGGCAACCTCCCCCTCCTCGATACCGAGGTGGCGCGCCAGATACGCCACCGCAGTCCCCTTGTTCACGTCCTTGTCGGTAAGCTCGAACATGCACGGGTCAAAGGGCGCGTTGACCACGCGGTCGGCATGAGCCGCGACGAAGTCCTTGAGGTCGCGCTCGCGCGCAGGGTCGTGCACATGGCAGTTGACCTTCAGGATGTCGCGTCCCAAGATGTCGGCCATGCTCTGGTCAAAGCGGCACCCTGCGAGAAACTTGGCGCGCATGGGACGCATTACGAGCCCCATGAGGCCTTTGCGGCCGCCGTAAGCCGCATGGCGCTCGCGGCTGTCGGTCACGAAGATATGGTCGTAGCCCACGCACTCGAACCCGATGTCGGGAAACTCCTTGAGCAGCTCTTCGAGAAGATCCTTCTTGAGCGGCTTGGCGTAGATGAGCTCGTCGTCGGCGTTGTAGACCATGGCGCCGTTCATGCCGACGCTGTGCATGCGCACGTCGCCGAAGCCGAACTCGCGGCGCTGCGCGGCGCGCATGGTGCGCCCGGTAGCGACCGCAAATTCGAGCCCGGCATCAGAGACGGCACGGATCGCCTTGAGAACCGTACCGTCCACCTGGTGGAAGAAGTTGAGAAGCGTCCCGTCGAGATCGCACGCAAAGAGCCTGATCACGCCTCGGCCGCCTCATCGCGGCGATGTGCGTCGAGGAAGCGCTTGCGCGACTGCTCGTACTCCTCGCGCGTGATGACGTCTTCGATGCGCAGATTGACCCCGGCGACCTCGAGGCCGGTCATGCGCTCGAGCGCCTCGGTCACGGCAACCTTGACGTCGTCGAAGATCGCAGGCGCGTAGGCGCCGTACTCGATGATGACCGAGATGAAGATTACCACGCGGTTGTCGTCGGTGACCTCAACCGTTACGCCCTTGGCGAGGTTCTCGGCACCGAACTGCTCCTGCACGAAGTGCATGAGGTTGCCCTTCATGCCGAGCACATGCGGGACCGTGCGCGTAGCCATGGCGACGATCTTCTCGATAACGCCGTTGGAGTACGTCAGCGAGTCCTCGGAGTCGTCGACCTCTTCCCCGTCGTCCTCGTTGCCGGCCTCGGCATCGTCCTCGTCTTCGGCATCCGCGCGCTCGACCGTCTCGGCGAGCTTCTCCTCGGCCTCGGCCTTTTGCTCGGCAACCTGGTCCTGCGCCTCATCCTCGCGGACGAGCTCGGTGTTCTCGTTAGCCATGATCTGCTCCTATCTGCCGTGCCGTCGCGCGCCCTCAGCGGCGGCCGAAGTAGCGACGGAAGAAGTTGACAATGCCATTATCCCCATCGAGCGCCTGTCCTATGATGACGCCCACGAGCACGAAGATCGCAATGACGAGCGTCTCCCAGAATCCGAGGAAGATGATGAGAAGAGCCAAGACGAAGCCGGCGAGGCCAAAGAGCACGGTGTTCTTATGCGACCCCGCGTACCGCTCGAACTGCTCGTCGGTTACGCCAAGCACGTCGCGCATGACGCGCACCGAGCCCGGGATGCGCGCACCGGCGGCGCGAGCGGCGTCCCGAGCGCGCTTCTTGCCAAAAAAGCCCTTCTGCGCGGCAGACCCCTCTTGGGACTGCCCGGACGCCGCCGCCTCTGCAGAAGAGACCGCCTCGCCCGGAGCAGAGGATCCGCCCGCATGATCAGCGGGCTCGGGAGCCGCCTGCCGAGAGGCGCTGCGGCCGCCAAAGCCAAACCGGTCGGCAGGGGCGTGTTCAACGACCGTGCGAGGGCCCTTGCGGGCGGGCTTGGTCGCAGATTTGTCACTCATTCCGACTCCTTCCGAACGACGGTCGTCGTAACGGCGGGAAGCACCACCACGCGCACGTTGGCGCACGGCACCCCCACCAGACGCTCGCATGCGGCATTTGCGCGCCTCTGCGCTCCTGCCGCCGCCTCGGCGATCCCCTCTTCGATGAGCGGGACCACCTCGACCGTAAAGCGCGCGCGATCAGGCGAGCGGCGCGGCACCTTGCCCTCCACGCGGTCGACCATAAACGCCCCGGACTCCTCAACCGCGGCGCGCACGCTCGACTCGAGGGCGCGCACCGTGACCTCGATCGTGGTCTCGGGAACCTGAACTGCCCGCGGAGCGCGGCGCGGCGAGAAGAGCGCCCGGCCCACCGACACGAGCACGTTGAGGGCGACGACGCAAAGCAAAACCCCCTCGACCGCCACAAACGGGCGCTCGAGGAGGCTTGAGAATACCGGGATGCTGATGTCTGCCCAGGCGAGGGCGAGGCTGCCCACGCCGAGCACGGCGGCCGCTGCATACGCGAGCAAGGCAAGGCGCTGGATAAGACGCATGCTCACCCTCCTCAAACAGCGTGCGGTCGGCTACTCCTCTTCGAGGGCAGCAACAACCTCGTCGGTCATATCCATGGTGTGGTACACGTCCTGAACGTCGTCGAGATCCTCGAGACGGTCGATGAGGCGCTGCACCTTCTTGGCGTCGGCGGCCGTAACCTGCGTCGGCGTGGTGGGAACCATCGTGAGCTCGGAGCCCTTGACCTCGACGCCCTGCTCCTCGAGACCCTTGGACACGGCCATGAGGTCGCTCGGGTTGGTCCAGACGACCCACTCCTCGCCGGCATCCTCGTAGTCGTCGCCGCCGGCCTCGGCCACGGCCATCATGAACTCGTCCTCGTCGCCCGCGGCGCCGTTGGCCATCATGTGCTCTTTCTTGTCGTTGGGATCGACGATCTCCTTGGCAACGACGATCTGGCCTTTGCGCTCAAACTGGAAGGCAACCGAGCCCGAGGTGCCGAGGCTGCCGCCGGCATGGCTGAAGGCCGAACGGACGTCGGCAGCGGTGCGGTTGCGGTTGTCGGTCAGGCAGTCGACGTACACGGCAACGCCGGCGGGACCGTAGCCCTCGTAGACGATGGACTCGTACACCGCGGCATCGGCGCCGGTGCCGAACGCCTTGTCGATGGCGGACTTGATCTTGTCCTTAGGCATGGACTGCGCCTTGGCCTTGGCCACGGCGGCAGCAAGGCTGGCGTTGTTATCGGGGTTGGGGTCGCCGCCAACGCGCGCGGCAACGGTGATGTTGCGGCTCAGCTTGGAGAAGAGCGCGGAGCGCTTCGCGTCCTGCGCGCCCTTACGATGCTTGGTAGTTGCCCATTTAGAATGGCCCGACATGCATGCTCCTTCAATGACGGCGCCGCGGCTGATAAGCGCAGCGAACTTGAAATGTCTCGCGCACGCGCACGCGGGCTTCCGTCTCGCTCGAGAAAAGCACGGATCCCGCGAAAACGCATAGTGCAGCTTTTTAGTTTAGTGCAAAATGCTTTGCCGTAAAAGCGTGCAACCTCCGTGCCACGGAAGCTGCACGATAGAGAGGTCGGCAAACCGCCCGCGGCGATCCGGCCAACCTAGCGCAGGCCGCTGTCGAAGGTCTCGTCGTCCTCGCGTTTGGGCGCCCGCCTGGCCTTGATTGCCTGGACGACGGCATACACCGCGGCCACGACGACGATGGTGCCGAGAATCTGGAGAAAGAAACCGCCTATCGAGATGTCCGTCATACTCTGCTCCCCTCAGATAGAGTCGGTCGAACGGCGCAGGTACGTTCTCCCCCCGCAGCCGCCGACCCATTCTAGCGCTCTTCTCCTCCAAGGTAGCCGCACTGCGGCGCGCGGCGAACATGCGCCCATACAAGCATGCCGATGCCGAATGCCACGATGGGAAGCGACAGGAGCTGCCCCATGGTTATCGGTCCAAAGAGGTACCCGAGCTGAGCATCGGGCACGCGGACAAACTCGACCAAGATGCGCGCGATGCCGTACCCGACGGCAAAAACACCGAGGTAGGAGCCCTGCGGCAGCGGCGGGCGGCGGTGCGACAGCACCTGCAGAACAACGAAGAGAACCACGCCCTCGAGAAGCGCCTCGTAGAGCTGCGACGGATGGCGCGCCACGTTGCCGCCGGACTCGAACACCACGCCCCAGGGCAGGTCGGTGGGCTTGCCCCAGAGCTCGCCGTTCACGAAATTAGCGCACCGCCCCAGCGCGAGCGCGAGCGGAACGCCGGTGACGGCGAGGTCGGCAACCGTGAAAGGGTTGATCTTGAGCGCACGGCAGGCGATCACGCCGCCCGCGATGCCGCCCACGAAGCCGCCGTGGAAGCTCATGCCCCCGTGGTTGGTGGCAAAGATCTCGAGCGGGTGCTCAAAGTAGTAGCCTGCGCCGTAGAACACGACGTAAAACAAACGGGCCCCCACGATGAGGCCGAACACGACGGCAACGACCACGGTCATAACGTCGTCCGCCGTGAGGCCGAGCCCCCAGCGGCGCTGCGTTCGGTACATCACAAGGCCCGTGAGAATCGCGCCGACCACGTAGGCGAGGCCGTACCAGTAAATGGTGATCGGCCCCGCCGAAAACGCAACCGGGTCAAGCGCTTGATACAGCTCGTTGAGCACGACGGGCTCTACATCATGTCGTTCACGGCAATGACGCGCGTCACGCCGGGAACGTGCTCTTTGAGGATGCGCTCGATGCCCATCGACAGGGTCATCTGGCTCATCGGGCAGCCCGCGCAATGGCCCTGAAGCTCCAGGGACACCACGCCGTCCTCGTCAACGCCCACGTAAGCGCAGTCGCCGCCGTCGGCCTGCAGGCTCGGACGGATGACCTCGAGCGTCTGCTTCAGAAGTTCCTCGTTCACCGCCATGGGTACAACCTCTCTTCTCGCGGCGCGTGCGCGCCGTATGGTTCTTGCTCCGCGCGTATGTACCCGCGCAGGCGCTTACTATACCACGCCGCCCGCATAATGCAGGCAGGGCGCTGCCCTACCCCACGTAGCTGAACGTGCGCACGTCGAAGAGCCCCTCCGGACGGATGCGCAGCGTAGGAATCACGGGAAGCGGCAAGAAGATCACGCCCATGATCGGGTCGACCGGCGGCTTCACGCCCATGGCGCGCACGCATCGCACGAGCTCGTCGTGCTCGGCGGCCACGGTGGCGGCGTCCTTGTCGCTCATAAGGCCGCCGAGGGGCAGGTCGAGCTTTGCGACGACCTCTCCGTCGCGCACGGCAACCACGCCGCCCTGGCCAACGGCACGCACGGCGGCGAGCATGTCGGAAGGGCTGTCGCCCACAACGCACACGTTGTGCGAATCGTGGCCGATGGTCGCCGCCACGGCGCCGCCGCAGATGTTGTAGCCCCGTATCCAGGCGCGCCCTACGTTGAGCCCCCAGAGCCCCTCTTCCGAAGCGCCCGCCTCCTGCGCGCTCACCGCGCGGCCGTGGCGCTCAACAAGACAGATCCTGCGGAGCCCTTCGGCGCTGTCGGGCCGCGCCTCCCCGGTAATGGCGAGCCCCGGAACGATGTCGATAACCGCCTGACCGGGCGTAAAGTCAAACGAGAAGGTCTTCTCGGTCAGCTCGGGCAGGCGCACGCTGCCGCGCAGACGCTCCTCGAGCTTGCGCACCTCGTCACTGGCGGGGGCGATCTCGCCCACAAAGACGCCGTTCTCTGCCACCAGCTTGCCGGCGGCGTACACCTGGTACGGAGCGGTCGAGAAGCTCAGGTCGTCGAGCACGAGAAGGTCGGCGCGCTTGCCCGGAGCCACGGCGCCCACCTGGCTACCCGCGGCGCGGGCGCCGTGCTCGAGGCCGAAGGCCTCGGCGGTGGAGAGCGTGGCCATCTGGATCGCCGTCACCGCGTCGATGCCCTTCTCGCATGCCAGGCGGCAGGCGTTGTCGATCATGCCGACGGCGAGCGCGTCCGAAGGCGCGCGGTCGTCGGTGGCAAAGCAGCAGCGGCGGGCGCGGGCGGGATCTTCGAGCACCAGCGGCGCCAGCGCCTCGAGATCGTGGCTGCACGTGCCCTCGCGCAGCATGATGTACATGCCGCGCGAGAGCTTGTCGAGCGCCTCGTCGGGGTTGGTGCACTCGTGGTCGGCCATGATGCCGGCCGCCGCGTACGCGTTGAGCTCGCAGCCCTCTACGAGCGGGGCATGGCCGTCGCACATACCGCTCGTCGTGAGCCGCGCTGCATCGATGCGCTCGAGCGTCTCGGGGTCCGCCCCGGTCACGCCGGGCATGTTCATCCTCTCGCCGAGACCGAAGACGTCGCCGGGGTGCGCGTCGATGAAGGCGCGCATGTCGGCGGCGCAAATAGCGGCCCCCGCCTGCTCGTCGGGAAGCGCGGGCACGCAGCTCGGCATCATGAAGCGCGCGTTGAGGGGCGCGCGGCGGGCGTCCTCGATCATGAAGCGCAGGCCCTCGAGGCCGCAGACGTTGGCGATCTCGTGGCTGTCGGCACATACGGTCGTGGTGCCGCGCGCAAGCGCCATCTTGGCGTACTCTGAGGGCCTCACGTTGGAGCTCTCTATATGCAGATGGCCGTCGATGAGGCCGGGGGCCACGAAGCGGCCTGCGCAGTCGACAACCTCCGCCGCCTGAGCGCGGTACGCTCCTCCCGCGCAGGCGTTGGCGTCGCGCCCCTCAAAGAGCACGCCCACGATCTCGCCCGCCGCCACGGCAACCGAGCCCGCGCACACGCGGTGCCCGTACACGTCGACGATCCTGGCGTTGACGAACACCGTGTCCACCGGCGCGCGTCCCATAGCCGCGTCCACCCTGCGCTTCAGATCCTCAACCGCCATACATCCTCCTCGCTCGCACGTCATCTGCACGCTGCCATGATACCCCGTGGCGCGGACAAGCTCGCGAACGCTGCCCGCGGGAGCCAAAGCGGCAAACAAGCAGGCGTGGGCGCCCGCTGCTCTCGCACAAAAAAGGGGCGGCCACGGTTGTTCCGCAGCCGCCTTCATAAGACGCGAGAAGGTGCCTTTTACGCAAGGCGCGCGAACTTGCGCTTGCCCACCTGCAGCACCGTGCCCGGCACGAGAAGCTCAGGCTCGACGTTG
Organism: uncultured Collinsella sp.; assembly: GCA_949287065.1. Classification (GTDB taxonomy): domain Bacteria; phylum Actinomycetota; class Coriobacteriia; order Coriobacteriales; family Coriobacteriaceae; genus CALUOB01. Next base: position 7,349 of record CASEEV010000022.1, on the reverse strand, counting down.
TAGCTCTTGGGCGCCACGGGCTTCTGGTTGATCTTGACGCCGCCGCCGTCGATGAGGCGACGCGCCTCGCCGGCAGACGGAGCGAGACCCGCGTCCTTGAGCACGCCCGCGAGGTAGATGAGCCCCTGGTCGTTGGGCACGAGGTCAACGTGCACGCTCGCGATGTCCTCGGGCAGCTCGTCCTTCTTGAACACGCGGTCGAAGGCTGCCTGGGCCTCGTCGCCGGCACCTGCGCCGTGGTAGGCGTCGACGATGTTGCGGGCCAGCGCGCGCTTGAGCTCGTACGGGTCGGCAGAGCCGTCGGCAAGCGCGGCGTCGATCTTGTCGACCTCGTCAACCGTGAGCGTGGAGGCAAGACGGTAGTACTTGCCGATCATCTCGTCGGGGATCGACATGATCTTGCCGAACGCGTCGGCGGGCTCGTCGGTAAGGCCCACGTAGTTGCCGTAGGACTTGGACATCTTGCGCACGCCGTCGGTGCCCTCGAGCAGCGGCATCGTGAGCGCCACCTGCGGCTCCATGCCCATCTTCTCCATGAGCTCGCGGCCGGCGAGCAGGTTGAAGAGCTGGTCGGTGCCGCCCATCTCAACGTCGGCCTTGATGACGGTCGAGTCGTACGCCTGCATGACCGGGTAGAGGAACTCGTGCAGGGCGATGGGGGTCTGGCTCTGGTAGCGCTTGGTAAAGTCGTCGCGCTCCAAGATGCGCGCCACGGTGAACTTGCTGCAGAGCTCGAGCATGCCCTTCAGGTCGAGCGAGAGGATCCAGTCGCCGTTGTGCACGATCTCGGTCTTCTCGGGGTCGAGGATCTTCATGGCCTGCGCCACGTAGGTTGCCGCGTTGGCCTCGACCTCCTCCTGCGTGAGCTGCGGGCGCGTGGTGTTCTTGCCCGAAGGGTCGCCGATCATGGCGGTGCCGTTGCCGATGATGAGGGTGACCTTGTGACCGAGATCCTGGAACTGGCGCATCTTGCGCAGCGGAACCGCGTGGCCGAGATGCAGATCGGGGCTCGTGGGGTCAACGCCGAGCTTGATGTTGAGCGGCACGCCGCGCTCGAGCTTCTTCTTCAGATCTGCCTCGGGCACGATCTGCGCGGCGCCCGACTTGATGATGCGGAGCTGTTCGTCCACTGGTAGCAAAGCTCTGTCCTCCCGGTATGTAGCGCCCTCGCCCGTGCGCGGGCGGTGCTCGTGGTATACGTGAGCCGCGCGGGCACGCCGGGCGGGAGCCGATCGCGGCCCGTCCCCCAGCGCCCTCGAGGCGCAGCTTAAATGCTCAGTCTAACATACGGCGCGAAGCCGCGGCGATACGCTACTCCAGCGTGCCCGATGCGAGCTTCTCGATGTCGCGAACGATCTTGGCGCCGCTTACGTGCACGTCCGAGAAGCGCTGCTGGCAGGTGTCGAGCGCCTTGGCAGCGGCGTCGAGCCGCGCGTTCAGGCGCCGCACGTCGTCCTGCAAAAGTCCGATCCGGCGCACGACCTCGTCGATGTTGCGCGCGCGGTCAAAGTCGCGCGTGGCGGAGACAAGCGCAAAGATCACGCCGACGAGCGTGGTGGGCGAGGTTATGAGCACGTGCTTCTCGGCTGCGTACGATACGAGTTCGGGCTCGTCGGCGCAAATCTGGGTGTACACCGCCTCGCTCGGTACAAAGAGACAGGCAAGGTCAACGGTCTCGGGCGGCACCACGTACTTGCGCGCCACGTCGTCGATATGCTTGCGCACGCTCGTGCGGAAGCGCGCCCCGGCGCCGCGGATAGCGTCGGTGCGCTGCGGGCCGGGCTCCAATTCCTCGGCAGCCATGAGCTCGCGGTACGCCTCGAGCGGAAACTTGGAGTCGATGCCGAGCACCTTGGGCGAACCGGGCAGGTGCAGCGCCGCGTCGACGCGCTGGCCGCGCGAGAGCGTGTACTGCAGCTCGTAGACGGCGCGCGAGCTGCCCCCGTAGATCTCGAGCAGCGACGCGAGCTGGTACTCGCCCCATGCGCCCCGCGCCTTCTTGTCGGTCATGACGGCGTTGACGTCGGCGACCCCCTGCCTGATAGCCTCGAGCGTGCGCGCCTGGTTCTGCGCCACGCCGCTCGTGCGTGCGGCCTGCGCGCCCACCTGCTCGCGCAGGGCCGACACGCCCTCCTGAAGCTGGCCGAGAAGCTCGCGCGTGTCGGCGATCTGACGCTGAACCGCGGCGCCGTCGCGTGCCGTGACCAGCGCGCTTTCCTGCGATCCCCGCTGCATCTGGGCGAGAGCCGCGCTCATCTGGGCCGTGGTTCTCGTCAGCTCGTCGACGCGTGCCTCCAAACGAGAGGCGTCGGCGCCCGGTGCCGTAGGCGTAAACGGCGCGCCCGCCCCGGGGACAACGCCGCGCCTGAGCGCGGTTGCCACAAAAGCGGCCACGGCGACCATCAGCACCAGTATCAGCACCAGAACAACCAGCTCAGGACTCACGTTATCCGTCCCCTCTCAAAAACCCGCGCACTCCCCTACCTTACCGCACGGCAACGCGCCGCCGCGCGCCCGGAACTGCGCGCGCTCACGCGCCGTGCCCCTGCGCGTAGAGCCTCGACCGGCCGCGCGCGTCGACCTCGATGCGGAGAAGAACGCCGCCCCTCCCGCGCAGCCAATACGCCTCGCGCCGCCGCGCGCACACCGCGCACCGGCCGTCGCAGGGCCCCGCGGCTTGCAGCAGGCAATGAGCGCACACCATGGCCTCGCGCTCCCCGGGCTCGCCGGGGGCACCCTCGAGCCAGCCTGCGGGCACGCCGGAACCCACCGCGATGCGCGCGGCCTCGGCGGCGCCCACCTCGGGCGCGAGCCAAACCGCCCGTGCGCCGAGCCGTTTGAGCACCGCCGCAGCCCGCGCGTTGCGCACAGCCACAGGTGCGGCGACCTCAAACGCAACGCCGAGCTCTCGCGCGAGGGCCACCTGACCGAGGTTGCGGCACACCACGCCGCCCGCGCACATCATCAGCACGGCGGACGCACGCGCGTCGTCGTCGCACATCACCTCGTCGAGCACGACGGTGAGCTGCGGCAGAAAGGCGTCCCACGCCGTCGGATTCTCCGCTAGGTCGTGCTGGTAAACGTACACCGCCCCGCATCCGGACGCGAGAAGCCTCGCAGCCTCGTCGGGCGTGCGCGCGCAGCGCGGGCTCGCCAGGGGCGACCACCCGTGCCCGGACACCGCGTCCGCCGCGAGCGCATCGCGCAAAAACGCCGCCTCCCTCGCACGGGCCTCGCGCGGGCCTGCGGGCACGCTCGGGCCGAACTCACCCCCATCGGGCGGGCACAAGCAGTCGCAGCTGTCTGCTTCTGCAAGCGCAGCGGCGTACTCCGCTCTGAGCGGTTCGAGCGCCTCCTCGGTCTCGGCGAGCACGCCCGCGCTTCTCACGAGGTACACGTCGCAGGGAGGGTCCACCCTGCGCTTGACGTAGGCCCGCAGGCGGCCGCCCGCCGGCACGGTCTCAGTCACCTCGATCATCGGCCAGCGCTTGGGCCCGCTCACCTTGGCCGCAGGGTCGGGGTAAAAATGCACCTCGAGCACGTCTCCCGGCTGAACGCCGCGGTCGAGCTCGATCTCAACGTCGCGCCGGTCGCGCGCCACGAGGCGGCCCACGGGCACACCCTGGTTGACCGAGCGCTCGTAGCTCATGAAGTCCGTTCCGGCAAGCGCGCCCTCCCCGCTCGCGCCGCGCGCGTATGCGGCGGTGAAGCCGCGGTTAAACGATGCTCCGAGCGCAAAGCGCAGCTCGGCGCGCTCTGCCTCCGAAAGCGCGCGGCCCTCCGCCGCCGCGTCGATCGCCCGGCGGTAGCACCGGGTGACGTTGTACACGTAATCGGGGTTCTTCATGCGGCCCTCGATCTTGAGCGAGGCCACGCCCGCCTCGGCCAGTTCGGCAACGTGGTCGATAAGGCAGTTGTCGCGCGGGCAGAGCAAGCGGTCCCCCTCGACCGCGCCCGCCGCAACTAGGCCCGCATCGCCGCTTGGGCCGCCGCGCCCCGCGCGGACCAGCTCGTAGGCAAAGCGGCACGGCTGCGTGCAGGCGCCGCGGTTGGCCGAGCGCTCCTGCGTGAGCGCGGCGAGCTCGCAGCACCCCGCGTAGCACACGCAAATGGCGCCGTGGCAGAACGCCTCGATATCGACGCCCATGTCGCAAAGGCCGCGTATTTGCCCGAGCGACAGCTCGCGCGACGTCGTAACGCGCGCAAAGCCAAGCTCGCGCGCAAGCGCCACGCCCGCCGCCGACTGCACGTTCGCCTGCGTCGAGAGGTGAAGCTCTGCCTCAGGCAGCTCGCGCCTCAAAACATCGGCGAGTCCCAGGTCGGCAACGATAAAGGCGTCGGCTCCCGCCGCTTGCGCCGTACGAGCAAGATCCGCCGCGTACGCAAGCTCGCTATCGGCAACATGGATGTTGAGCGCCACGTACACCCGCGCGCCGTGCGCATGCGCCACGCCCGCGGCGGCGCGCAGCTCGTCGAGCGAGAAGTTCAGAGCGCTCACGCGCGCGCTGAACGCCCTGAGGCCGAGGTACACGGCGTCGGCGCCCGCCGCCACGGCGGCGAGCAGCGCCTCCGGCCCGCCCGCCGGGGCGAGAAGCTCCGGCGCGGCGCGCTTCTCGGCGCACGATCCGGCGCTCAAGCCGCCATCGGCGCTCCGAGCCTCGTGCGGTCTCGTACAGCTCATTGCATCCCTTCTCGTCAAGCGCGGCAAAGCCCACGCCCCGCCGACGCCTCCAGTGTATCGCCCCGCGCGGGGCGCCGCGCGCGCCCGAGACAAGGGCGCATCCGGGCGGCAAAGAGCCAGCCGCCCCCGCTCAGCCGCCATGCTTCAACCCTCTTTTGAGCGTATGCGGAGGATCTGAATATTAGCAGGTATGACCGCAAAGGCACCGCATGAACATCCCCGATACGCTAAGGTATGTATACCTGTGAAAACTGCTCGGACGGCTGCTCGGATGCCCTGTCTGCCGCCCGAAGCTCACGCAACCAAAGCCTAGGAGGTCTTTCATGGGTCCTCGCGAGCGCAACAAAACCCGTCGCGCAAAAACGCACACCGGATCGTTCATCCTTATCTCGTTCTTCGGCTTTCTGCTGGTTGCCGGTATCGCCTTTGGCATTGGCATGGTCGGCAACGTCAACAACTGGCTGAAGGACCTGCCCGACTACACCGACGCCGACGCCTACCTGGCAAGCGAGCCCACCACCATCCTCGACGCCGGCGGCAACGAGATCGCGAGCCTCTTCGTCGAGAACCGCGAGAACATCGACAAGGACCAGTGCTCCCAGTACGTCCTCGACGGCACGGTCGCCACGGAGGACGAGCGCTTCTACGAGCACAACGGCGTCGACGTGATGGGCATCCTGCGCGCCGCCGTGGTGCAGCTCACGGGCGGCTCCGAGGGCGGCTCCACCATCACCCAGCAGCTCGTGCGCAACACCATCCTCTCCGAGGAGCAGTTCGACAACACCATCGAGCGCAAGGTGCGCGAGGCCTACATCGCCCTCCAGATGGAGAAGATCTTCACCAAAGACGAGATCCTGATGATGTACCTCAACACCATCCCCTACGGCCACAACGCCTACGGCATCCAGGCGGCGGCCGAGACGTACTTCTCGAAGGACGCAAAGGACCTCACGCTCGCCGAGTCGGCTTTGCTCGTCGCGCTCCCCAACGCCCCCTCGCTCTACGACCCCACCATCAACCCCGACCTCGCCGTCGAGCGCCGCAACCTCGTGCTCGACCGCATGCTCTCCAACGGCAAGATCAGCCAGGAGGAGCACGACGAGGCGCAGGCCGAGGAGCTCAAGCTCAACGTCCACGAGACCGAGCTCAACGGCATCTACGACGACCCGTACTTCGTTGACTACGTAAAGACCCTCCTCTCCGAGGAGTTCTCGACCGACGTGATCTTCTCAGGCGGCCTGACCGTCAAGACCACCCTCGACCCCAATATGCAGGTGGCAGCTGAAGACGCCGTGAACGGCGTGCTCGACGACTTTGGCGACGACACCCTCGACGGCGCGCTCATTGCCATCGACCCCGACACGGGCTACATCAAGGCCATGGTCGGCGGCAAGGACTACTACTCCACCGAGACCACCGAAACAAGCGACGGCGCCTCGCACCCTGTGAGCGGCCAGCAGAACATGACCACGACCTCCATCCGCGGCTGCGGCTCCACGTTCAAGACCATCACGCTCACCGACGCGGTCAACTCCGGCATGAACCCCAACACCACCTACCTCAACTGCAACTCGCCCTACCGCACCAAGAGCGGCAGCGGCACAGTCGAGAACTTCGGCAACGACCAGTACGGCAACATCTCGCTCGCCCGCGCCACCGAGCTCTCGTCCAACACCGGCTACGTGCGCGTTCAGGAGATGCTCGGTACCGACTCCGTGATCGAGATGGCCCATACCCTGGGCGTTGACGAGGAGCTCCCCGTTGCCGACACGCTGACCCTCGGACCGGCCGCCATGTCGCCCCTGAGCATGGCGGAGGTCTACGCCACGCTCGCCTCGGGCGGCCAGCACCGCGAGGCCGTGGCCATCTCCGAGATCACCTCGCGCTCGGGCAAGGTGCTGTACCAGAACGAGGACCAGCCCGAGGAGGCCGTGAGCGACTCCGTGGCCAACGCGGTCATCAACGTCCTCAAAGGCGTGCTCACGAGCGGCACCGGCACCGGCGCCAAGCCGAGCGTCGACCAGCCCGTCTTCGGCAAGACCGGCACCACCGACGACGTGAAGGACCTCTGGTTCACGGGCGCCACCCCGCAGCTCGCCGTGGCGGTTTGGACCGGCCATCGCGACAACACCCCCATCAGCTACCCCTACGGCGGCGAGCCCACCACCGACGCCCTGCCCAACCCGATCTTCCGCGCGTTCATCGACGAGGCTCTTGCCGACGCGCCGCGCGAGGAGTTCCCGTGCGCCGACGCCAAGGCACCGGCCTATAAGGACGCCTCCAGCTGGAGCGGCGCCACCACGGGCTCGAGCACGGGCAAGGACACCGACGCCGACTACGACGAGGATCTCGACGACGAGCGCAGCGACGACGCCACTGACACCGACACCGACAGCAACGCCGACGATCGCGACGACGATGCCGACGACACCCAGACGACCACCCCGCCGACCACCGATCCCAGCACCGGCGGCAACACCGGCGGTGGGACCACGGGCGGCAATACTGGTGGCAATACCGGCGGCAATACCGGCGGCAATACCGGTGGCGGCGGTACGACTGGCGGTGGTACTACTGGCGGCAACACCGGCGGCGGTACAACGACCGACCCGGGCACGGGCGGCGAGACCGGCGGCGGCACTGATCCCGGAACCGGCGGCGAGACCGG
>CASEEV010000021.1 GCA_949287065.1 uncultured Collinsella sp. | reverse complement strand
CTCCACGCGCCGCCGCCGCGCCGCGAGCTCCCTGCTCGGCAGGCCCGTGCCGCGCCGAGCGAGCGCCTACGGCAGCCTCGGATCAAGCCGGCGCCGTCCCTCGTCGCGCCGCTACAGCGCCCGCTCCAGCGCCACCTACCTGCGCCGAAGCGGCCGTCCGGTACGCAGGCAGCGGCGGCGTATCTGGCCCTTCGTCGTGGCCGCCGCACTTCTCACCGTACTTGTGGTGGGCGCCCGCGCCCTGCTCTTTCCGCACGGCGAGGCAGGCCTTAAGCCCGAAGCCGAGATCCCGCTGCTCGACATGAGCGCGGTCTCTCCCGAGTACGCCCCGCGCTCCACGCAGCGCGCCGACTGGGAGAAGGGCACGCTCCCGCATCTCTACCAAAAAGACCCCGTGTGGTCCGACCAGCCCTACGCCGGCGGCACCGTGGGCGTCAACGCCTGCGGACCCACCTGCCTCACCATGGCCTACGTGTACCTCACGGGCGATACCACCTACAATCCGCCCGCCATGGCGCGGTGGTCCGACGACAACGGCTACTCGGTCGACGGCATGACCGCCTGGGCCCTCATGGACGAGGGCGCCCGCAAGCTCGGACTCCAGTCCGAGCAGATCGGCGCCACGACCGCGCACATCAAGAGCGTCCTCGACGAGGGCGGCATCGTCGTGGCCAACATGCGCCCGGGCGACTTTACCCTCGTGGGCCACTTCCTGCTCGTCACCGGCATCGACGACCGCGGCCTTTTGACCATCGCCGACCCCAACAGCCCGTACCGTAGCTCGCGCAAATGGAAGGCGAGCCACGTGCTCAGCCAGTGCGAAGGCCTCTGGGCCATTACTGCCTAGGAAGCGATTCTCGCCGCGCTTCATCTTATCGAGGTTGTCGAGAAGCCCCGGCTAAACGCGCCGGATCGAGCCCGAGCGCCCCTGGACACAGCATGCTACAGCGCGCACGGAATCCTTTACCACGAGCTGCGGCTCGAGCATGCGCACCTCTGCCTCGCCCTCATAGCCGTCCAAACGGCGGGCGAGCAGGGCAAACGCCGCGTCGGCGAGCGCCGAGACGTCCTGGTCAACGGCGGTGAGCGCCGGCTCAAAGAGCGAGTCGGCGGCCGAGTTGTCGTAGCTCACCACGGAGTAGTCGCGCGGCACGCGCTTCTCGGCCTCGTACAGGCGCTTGAGCAAGCCGAGGGCGATGTTGTCGGAACTCGCGAAGATGGCGGTGGCGTCGGTGTCCAGGATGCCGCGCGCCGCCTCGTAGGCATCGGGAATGTAGTAGTCGGTCTCAAAGACGTAGGCCGGGTCCACGCTCAGACCGTACTCGGCGAGCGCCTCGCCGTAGCCCTGCAAGCGCAGGCGACCCGTCATGGCGTGCTCGGCGTTGACCAGGCAAGCAATGCGGCGGTGCCCCTGCTCGAGCAGGTGCTTGGTTGCCAGGTAGCCGCCCAAGCGGTGGTCGAAGAGCGCCTTGTCGCACGCCACCTCGTCAAACACGCGGTCCACCATCACGCAGGGCACGGGCAGGCTGCCAACCTCCTCGGGCAGGGACCCCGCCGAAAGGTCGCTCGAGGCAACCATGAAGAGACCCTCCACGCCGCGGTTCACCAGCAGGTGCAGAAGGTCGCTGTCGTTCTCGGCGCTGCCGTCCGAGGTGGTGATAAAGAGGGCGTACCCGCGTTTGCGGCTGCGCAGCTCGAGGTTGCGCGCCAGGCGGGCAAAGAAGCGGCTCTCGATGTTGGGAACGATGAGGCCGAGCGTGCCGGAGCGCTGGGTCACGAGGCTGCGGGCAATCTGGTTGGGCACGTAGTGCTTCTCGGCGGCAATGCGCTTGATGAGGCGCCGGTTCTCGTCGGACACGCGGCAGGGGCGGTTGTTGAGCACGAGCGAGACCGTCGCAACCGACAGCCCCGCCTCGCGAGCTATTTCTTTAAGGGTGACCTTGCCCATTCCCGCGTCCTCTCGTCTTGTCGAGCAACCGCAGGCCATGGGCCCCGCTCAACGCCCGCGCGCCACAACAACGGGCGCTTTTCATTCTCAACGGTATCTTCGCGCAAGAGGGGCAGCGGGTCAACGCGCACGCGCGCCGGGGCCGCCTACGCCCGGTAAGCGGCCCCGATAAGGTGCCGGACGCGCCAGAGCCCTAGCCGTTGTGCGGCAGGCTGAGAAGCGCCGCCATGCGCTCGCGGAAGAAGCGCTCGAACCGCGGTGCGTCGACCTCTACGGCAACGTTGACGAACGGACCTGTGAGCAGGCGCTTGTTGCAGCCGATCGTACGACCGCGGAGCGCGCCCTCGGTGTCGACCTTGAGGGGCAGCTCGATGGTGCGCACAAGAGAGGGGCAGAGCGCCGTGGCCACCGCGAGCGGGTCGTGCTGCACGCAGCCGCCGCGCTCGCGCGCTGCCGCCTCGTGGAGCATGTAGTACGTGGCGATGTCGGCGAGCAGCGCGCCCGCCGGCTTGGGCGAGCCCTTCCACGACGCCGCCTCCTCGAGCGAGAGGAAGGTGCGGTGGGTCACGTCGAGGCCGATCATCGTAATGGGCGCGCCCGAGGCAAACACGATGTTGGCCGCCTCGGGATCGTTGGCGATGTTTGCCTCGGCGCACGGGCTCACGTTGCCGCAGATTGTGAGCGCGCCGCCCATGAGCACGATCTTGCCGATCTTCTCGGCCACGCTCGGGTCGCGCTCGAGAACCGCCGCGATGGTGGTGAGCGGGCCGGTAGGCACGAGCACGAGGTCCTTGCCGTAGGTGTTTGCGGCGTCGATGATGAAGCTGACGGCGTCCTGCTCCTCGGGGGCGCGCTCGGAGCTGGGCACGTTCACCTCGCCCAAGCCGTTTGCGCCGTGGATATCGATGACCTCCTGCGTGGCAACATAGGGCTCCTCGGCGCCGCGCGGGCGGTCGCAGCCGCGGTACACGGGCACGTCGGGGCGGCCGAGAAGCGCGCAGAGCGCGAGACTGTTGCGGGCCGAGAGATCGCGCGCCACGTTGCCGAACACGGCCGTCACGCCGATGAGCTCGGCTTCGGGGCTCGCCAGAGCGAGCGAGAGCGCGAGCGCGTCGTCGACGCCGGTATCGAGGTCGAGAATGAGCTTCATGTGCTTCTCCCCCTTTACAAAACGGTCCGCCGCAGAAGCGCGGCGGACCTTGCGTTGCGGTAGTGCGTATGCGAGCGCCGATTATACCTCGCGCAGGCTCACGGTCTCGGCCGAGAAGGTCTTCTCGTCGCCGTTGCCGAGCTTGACGATGGCGCGGCCCCAGGCGTCGATGCCCACGAAGTACCCGATGGCGAGCGTCGATCCGTTGCCGGTGAGCACGCTGACCGGCTTGCCGAGCATGGGGAGGTTGTCGGTGTAGGACGAAAGCACCGGACCGAGCGGGCCGGCGGCGCCGAGACCGGCGCGGATGGCGCGCTCCCAGCGCTCGACGCGGTCGAGCACCGCGGCGCGGACCTTCTCGGCGATAACGGAACGGTCAGGCAGGACGGTGCCCTCGGGCAGGCACTCGGCGAGCGAGATGGGATCGAGCGCGGGCACGCCGCTCTCATCGGAGCGGCCGAGCTGCTTGCGGACCGAAGCGGCAGCCTCGAGCGCCGCTTTGACCTCGGGCGAGACGGCGGGAGCCTGGTCGGCAGGCAGGAGGTTGAGCCCGATGCCCGCCACCGCAAAGGCGCCCAGGTTGGACGAGCGGCCCTCGACGAGGATGCCGGCAAGCTTGCGGTTGAAGTTGGAGCTGTGGGGCGTGGCAATGGTGCGCGGCATCGAGACGATGTCGTTGGGCCATTTGAGCCCCACGCGGCCCGAGAGGCCGAGCTGCTCGAGCGCGTCGAGCACGCCGAGGCCGGTGACCGCGGGCAGGCCCATGATCATGTGCATGGGAACGTCGGGGCGCAGCACGATGGAGAGGTAGAGGCTCCCCGCAGGAGAGGACCACACATGCCCCCTGCGGCCGCGGCCCGCCGTCTGAACGTCGGCGCGCACGGACCAGCCATGCTCGGCGCCCTTGCGGGCGGCTTCGATGGCGAGGTCGTTGGTCGAGGGCGCCATCTCGAGCTCGAGCATAGCGTTGCCGGTCAGATCGAGCGTATCGAGAGCATCGATATCACACATGCCGTTCCACCTCATCGCGTCAAGAAGTGCCGCCGGAGGATATCCGGCGGCGGTCACGTGATCTCACTATACCCGCTGATGAGCGGCCATGCCCCGCGCATGGGCGGGCGGGCCGGTAAACGCGCGCTAGGATTCGCCGAGCGTGCGAGAAGCGCGTTACATGGTGCCGAGCTCTCCGGTTACGTGGCCCACGCGGTCCTCGGACGGGAGAACCTCCACGCCCTCGAAGCGCAGGAAGCGAGCCGGATTGTGCACGAGGTCCTCGAGCGGCACGAGCACAAAATCGCGCTCGCCCATCTTGGGGTGCGGCAGACGGAGCTTGTCGCCGCCGTGGATCTCGCCCTCCACCCACAGCAGGTCGCAGTCAATGACGCGCGGGCCGTTGGGCTTGGCGCCCTCCTCGCGCTTGCGGCCGATGCGCTTCTCGACCTTCATAAGCTCGTCCAGGAGCACGCAGGGCGCGAGCTCGGTCTTGAGCTCGAGCACGGCGTTGGCAAAGGTGTGCTGGTCGAGCTCGTAGGCGGGCTCGGACTCGTAGATGTGCGAGCAGTTGGAGACGCAGGTGAGCGGGATCTGCGCGATGAGGTTGCGCGCGGCGCGGATGTTGCTCAGGCGGTCACCCTGGTTGGAGCCGAGCGCCACGAACGCACGGCGCGGCTGCTGGCGCGCAACGGCCCAGTAGCCGTTGATGAACTGGGAGAAGCCGGCGACGTTGTGCACGCGCACGATGTTGGCGCCCTGCTCAAGGGCGCCAAGGCAAGCGCCGAAGGTGCCGGGGTCGCGCTCGGCGGCCTCGGTCACGCCGGTCACGGCGCCCACGAAGCGCTTGCGCGAGACGGCGCAGAGCAGCGGGTAGCCGAGCGAGGCGATCTTGGCGGTGGAGCGCTGGATGACGATGTCTTCCTCGGCGGTCTTGCCAAAGCCCGCGCCCGGATCGAGGCAGATGCGGTCGGCCGACACGCCGGCGCGCACGAGCGTGCGGGCCTGGTCGGAGAGGAAGCCCATGACGCGGCGCATGATGGGGCCGGACTCGGGCAGGGTGAAGCGGCGCTGCTGAGCCACGCGCAGCGGGGTCTCGCCGAGGCGGGCGGAGCGCTCCATCACGGCGGCGAGCGCGTCGTCGGAGGCGAGGACCGCGATGTCGGCGTCGGGCAGCTTGCCGTCGGAGCCGGCGGTGCGCTCGACCGTCTTGGCGGCCTCCTCGGCCTTGGCGGCGTCCTGCGCGGCGCGGCGCTCGGCCTCGCGCTTGGCGGCAACCGACCCGTTGGGCACATCTCCCAGCGGCAGCTGGCCCTGGAACAGGCGGCGCAGCGGGTTCTTCTCGGCAGCGTGCTGCTCGGCGTTGCGGGCGCGCTCGGCGGCGTAGGCCGCAGCGTTGGTGTCGAGCTGCACCTCGGTGTGCGTGCGGCGCGGCTCGGCGAGCTCGTTGGCGTGCACCACCACGACGCCGCAGTTGTTGCTGTTCTCACCTGCAACAAACTCGAGCATCTTGGGGTCGGTGAAGCCCGTGACGTCGTTTACGATGGCGGCGCCCAAGCGCACGCAGGCCTTGGCGACCTCGACATTGCGGGTATCGATCGAGACTACGGCGCCGTGCTTTACAAGCTCGCGCACCACGGGGATCACGCGCTCGGCCTCGACGTCGGGGTCGACGGGCGTGAAGCCGGGGCGGGTCGACTCGCCGCCCACGTCGATGATGTCGGCGCCGGCGTCGAGCATGGCGAGGCCGTGGGCAATGGCTGCCTTGGTGTCGAGGTGCTCGCCGCCGTCGGAAAACGAGTCGGGCGTGACGTTCAGCACGCCCATGATGCGGGGGCGGTCGAACGAGATCTCAAAGGCGCCGCAGCGCCAGGACTTGGTGTCGTAAGCCATGAGGGCTTCCTTTCTGGGCAAGAAGCGCGCTTTCGCACGGCGGGGCGAAACAATGACGCCGCTTGCGCGGCGTTCCGCCCCGAGCGAGCGCACACGGCGCTCCTCGATCGAGGCTCCCTTTATTGTACCGAGTGCGCGCCGCGCGCGTCACCCCGATGCCGTCATTAACCGAGGGCACAAAAACCTGTTCGGTCCTTGGGCTCGCGTAACGCGCCGGTCCCAAGAAAGCATCCGCGACCCCAACCGGGGGCCAAACCCCCGCCGATACGGCGCCCGCGATCAGGTTTTGACGGATATTCGAATACTTTTGGAAAACTGCCGAGTATAAGGTACCTTATCTTTACTAAAGACGCAGGTAGATGGCTTGCCGATTTGCTGGCTACTCGAAGGGTCGCGAAAAGTATTCGAATAACCGAAAAAAGTTCTTCGGAACCTCCGAAAACAGGGCCGGCGACACGCGAGCGCACGCAGCCGGCCGTCGTGCACCAGAAGTTATGTCCCAATACCCAGCGCTCTCTCTAAAAATCGAAGGCCTGCGCGATGTCGCAGCTGATGAGCACGTCGGCCATGGCGTCTTGGGGCGTGGGATCGCGGTTTACGATCACCAAACGGCTGCCTTGGAAGTACTGCGTGAGGCCCGCCGCCGGGTACACCACGAGCGACGTTCCGCCGATGACCAGAAGGTCCGCTGCAGCAATGGCCCGTACGCTCGCCTCCAGCGTGCGCTGGCTCAAGTTCTCGCCGTACAGCACCACGTCGGGCTTAACGGGGCCGCCGCACTTTTCGCATACCGGCACGTGCCGCGGGTCGCTGGTACCGTCGGCAAGCACCCACTCGGCGCTGTACACCGCCCCGCAGCGTTGGCAGATGTTGCGGTGGGTCGACCCATGCAGCTCGTACACGCACTTGCTGCCCGCGGCCTGGTGCAGACCGTCGATATTCTGCGTAACCACCGCCCCGAGCTTGCCCGCCGCCTCGAACTCGGCGAGCTTGGTGTGGCAGCGGTTGGGGCGCGCGTCGGGAACGATCATCTTGGCGCGGTAGAACTCGTAAAACTCCGGCGTGTGCGTCATATAAAAGTCGTGCCCGAGCATGACCTCGGGCGGGTAGGCAAAACGCTGGTGATACAGGCCGTCCACGCTGCGGAAGTCAGGGATGCCGCTCGCGGTCGAAACGCCCGCGCCGCCAAAGAACACCGCGCTGCCCTTACCCGGTTCGCCCGCTCCAAAGCGCTCAAAGAGGTCACGGAGGGTGTCTTGCGCTTCTCGGACGTCGGTGATTGCCTGAGCCATAGGTGCCTCCCGGGGTTGATCCTGCCGCACTTGCAGAACTTCTCTGAACGGCTTCATCTTAGCGCCGCGCGGGGGCGGGCGCGTATAGGATGTACGGGAAGAAACAACGGCGCGCGGCTGCCGTGCAGCCTGCCGGCCCACCTGTGCGCCCGCATCCAAGGAGCCTCATGTCTGACCTCGCAGAACCCCGCGCGTACAAGTTCGCGTCGTGGAACGTCAACGGACTGCGCGCCGTTATGAAGAAGACCCCGAGCTTTACCGAGATCGCCGAGGAGCTCGATGCCGACATCCTCGGCATTCAGGAAACCAAGCTGCAAGAGGGGCAGATCGACCTCGAGCTGCCCGGTTACCGCCAGGTGTGGAGCTACGCCGAGCGCAAGGGGTACTCGGGCACGGCGGTGTTTACGCGCCAGGAGCCCGTGGCGGTGCGCCACGCCGACGAGCTGCTGGCACCCGCGGTGCTCGACGCGGCGGGCATTGCGCGCGGATCGGCCGAAGAGGAGTTGCTCGCGCCCGCCGTTACCGAGGGCCGGGTGTGCGCGCTGGAGTTCCCGCGGTTCTGGTTCGTCGACGTGTACACGCCCAACGCACAGAACGAGCTCGCGCGCATCGACGTACGCATGGTGTGGGACCGCGCGTACCGCGCGTTTCTGAAGCAGCTCGAGAGCGAAACCGGCAAGCCCGTGGTAACCTGCGGCGACTTTAACGTGGCGCACAACGAGATCGACCTCAAGAACCCCAAGAGCAATCGCGGCAACGCCGGATTCTCCGACGAGGAGCGCCAGACGTTCGGCGAGCTGCTCGACGCGGGCTTTGTCGACACGTTCCGCTTTTTGCATCCCGACGAAACCGGCGCCTACAGCTGGTGGAGCTACCGCTTCAACGCCCGCAAGAACAACGCCGGCTGGCGCATCGACTACTTCCTGGTGAGCGAGATGCTACGCGACCGCATTGTCGACGCCAAGATCCGCGACGACATCTTCGGCTCCGACCACTGCCCCGTCGAGCTCACGATCGAGCTGTAAGAGCCAGGTCCGAGCGAGCCGCAATACAACGCTTAGAGAAAAGCTAAGAGGCGCCGCGTGCCCATCCAGCACGCGGCGCCCTCGTTTTACAGCGGCGCACACGGCAAGCAAGCCCACGAACGTTGATGCCGAGAACAGCCACCGAAAGTCGCTTGGGCGGGACGGGTATCATAGGTGCTGGTGCGTTTTGGCGTTTTGGCCACGACCCGCGCCGCAGCACTGCGGGCAACCCGCGGCGCGCGCACCGAGCGCTACGGCGCACGACGATCCACCGCGAGAAAGGTTTGCGCATGTGGGCATATGAAAGCACGTTCTACCAGTTCTATCCGCTCGGGCTCCTCGGTGCCCCCACGTACGCCCCCGCCGTGGGCGACACCGCCGCTGAAGACGCCGAGCGCGCGCAGCACCGCATCCTCAAGCTCGCCGACTGGGCTCCGTACCTCGACGAGCTCGGCGTGGGCTCCATCATCCTGAACCCCGTCTTCGCCGCCACCTGGCACGGCTACGACACGCGCGACTTCCGCGAGCTCGACTGCCGCCTCGGCACCAACGACGACCTCGTTACCGTGATCAAGCAGCTGCACGCCCACGGCGTGCGCATCCTGCTCGACGGCGTGTTCAACCACGTGGGCCGCGACTTCTGGGCGTTCCGCGACGTGCGCGAGCGCAAGTGGGACTCGCCTTACAAGGATTGGTTCAACATCAGCTTCGACGGCAACACGCACTTCAACGACGGCTTCTGGTACGAGGGCTGGGAGGGCAACCAGGACCTCGTGAAGCTCAACCTCAAGAACCCGGCCGTAGCCGACTACCTTATCGACTGCATCCGCTTCTGGCGCCACGAGCTCGGCATCGACGGCCTGCGCCTCGACGTTGCCTACAGCCTCGATCACGACTTTATCCGCCGCCTGCGCGCCGTGGCCGACGAGCTTGCCGCCGAGAGCGCGCCCGCCGTGGTGCAGGAAGCCGTTGAACAGGCGCGCGCCGGCCAGGGCAACGCCGCGGCGGCCGAGAAGCTTCTCTCGGACCGCGCCTTCTTCTTGCTCGGCGAGACCCTGCACGGCGACTACAGCCTCATCGTCAACGACCAGATGCTCGACTCCTGCACCAACTACGAATGCTACAAGGGCCTGTACTCGAGCTTCAACTCCATGAACCTGTTTGAGATCGCCCATTCGCTCAACCGCCAGTTTGGCCCCGAGCAGTGGTGCATCTACCGCGGCAAGCACCTGCTGGCTTTTGCCGACAACCACGACGTGAGCCGCCTGGCGAGCATCCTCACCAACAAGCGCCACCTGGTGCCGGCGTACGGCCTGCTCTTTGGCATGCCCGGCATCCCCTGCCTCTACTACGGCAGCGAGTGGGGCATTGCCGGCGAGAAGGGCAGCGGCTACGAGGCCGACATGAAGCTCCGTCCGGCGCTCGCCGCGCCGAGTGCCGACGCGCTCAAGGCAGAAGAGCAGCAGATTGCGCGCCTCGGCATTGAGGCCGATCCCGCGGCTCCGCTCGGCGCTCTCGCGAACGCTGTTGCCCACATGGACCTCGGCCGCCTTATGGGCGAAGGCCCCAACGTGCTCACCGCCTTCATCACCCGCCTGGCGCGCGTGCGCGCAAACTCCCGCGCGCTCGGGTACGGCGACTACCACAACGTGAACATCCAGAACAAGCAGCTGCTTTTTGAGCGCGTGGCCGACGCCTACGGCGACCAGCCGCGCGAACGCGTGCTCGTGGCGATCAACGCCAGCGAGGAGCCGCACACCTTCTACGACGGCACGCTCAACTGCTGGTTTGAGGACATGCTCGCCGAGGGCCCGGCGGGAGCGCGTGCCCGCGAGCTCACCGGCAGCCTCGAGGTGCCGCCCATGAGCGTCATGTATCTGCGTGAGGTGCCGGCAGGCTGGGTGCGTCCGGGCGCTGAGGAGCATGCCGCGGCTGGCGAGGAGCCGGCCGACACCGCAGTTGAGAACGCGCCTGCGGACGCCGCCGAGCCTGCCGCCGAGGCCATGGCTGAACCCGCCGCCGCCGTGTCCGCATCCAAACCCGAGCCCGAGACCGCGCCTGCAGCGACCCCTGAGTCCGAGGAGACCTCCGAGGCCGTCGCGAGCGACGGCGACGTCAAGACGCTTTACCTCATGCGCCACGCCGAGACCGAGTTCAACGCGCAGAACATCATTCAGGGTCGCTGCGATTCTCCGGTCACCAAGTACGGCCTTGACCAGGCGCATGCCGCCGGACGAGCCCTTCGCAAGCGTGGGGTCCATTTCGGCGACTTCTGGTGCTCGCCGTCCGGTCGCGCCAGAACCACGCTCGAGACCGTGATGCTCGAGCTCGGCATCTTCGGTGACGCCGTACGCTACCAGTGCGACGAGGGGCTGCTCGAGGCGAGCTGCGGCGACCTCGAGGGCAAGAGCCGTGCGTACAGCCGCTCCACTCAGGGCGGCGGGGACGACTACTACGCCCTTCACGGCGGCGAGAACATCGCCGAGGCGGGCGTGCGCTGCGGCAAGGCCCTGGCCCGCATCATGGAGAAGACCGACGCATCCCAGACGCTCGTCGTAGGCCACAACATCGCCATGCGCAAGTTCCTCGTCACCGTTGAGAACCCGCACCATGTTGAGGTCAGCGCGGCCGGCAACTGCGAGACCTTCGTGCTGACGTATCGCAACGGCACGTTCACGCTCGAGGACCGCATCCCCATCGCATAAAAAAACGCCCGGATCCAGCTGGTCGGGGTGCTGGATCCGAGCAAACAGGCCCGCTCCGTGGTCGGGGTCGGAGCGGGCATATGCCCCGAGCCTCCTGAGTTCAAGGTCAGTGAGGCGGGGCAGCTCACCCGAGCAACGCTCGAGGGTGGCCCAAAAGAAAGAAGAGGAATCGCAAGGCGGGCTCGTTGACGGGCCCGCCTCTTCGTTACTCAGCGTCGCGCTTGCGGGCGCGCAACCCGAGGCCGATCGCAACCGCAACGATGCCGGCGCCAAGGACCGCGGCCATAGGCCCGAAGTTCTCGCCCGTCTCAGGGAGGTCAGAGGGCTTCTGCGGTTTCTCGGGCTCCTCCGGCGGCACAGGGGCCTTCTCGAGCTCAAGCTTGGGACTCGCATCGATCTCGTACACGTAGGCGCCGTCCTCGGTAAGCGGCATTCCCACGAGGAAGGGATCAAAGGCGTGGTAGCCATCGGCCGGCTCCGACTGAACCATGAGGTAAAGACCGATCTCGACGTTGGAGAACACCACCGTGCCGTCGCTTGCCACGGCCTGCGTTACGCCCGTGGCGCCGTGCTCCTCGGCGTAAGCGGCAAGGTCGGCGGCAGCGTCGGCAGACTCGAGGTCGTCGATCGAAATGCCGCTCTGCGCAAAGATGCCCGAGAGCTCAAAGCCGTAGTTGCCGTCGTCGGAAACCACGTCGCCCACGCGGTACAGCGTGACCGAGCCGCCGGCCACGCGCTCGTCGTCGTAAGTCATCGTGGCCGCAATGGTGCCCGTACGCGACGGGTCGGGCACGTCGTGCGCAAACGCCGGCACACTCGCCAGGCACAGGGTGAGAACCGTCAGAATCAACATCGGCACTTGTTTGAAGCGTTTCATGCGATGCCCTCCTATTTCTTCCCGCGAGCCCTCGCTCGCAGCGCAATTCCAATCGCCAGCGCGGCAACGCCGGCTACGATGCCCGCAACGAGCACGGGGTTGATCTCAAAGTCCTCGTTCTCGGCCACCACGCGGTTGGCAACCCGGTGCCCGCGTACCAGCAGACGGTGGGTGTTGATGCCGTACGGCGTGCAGGTCACCAGCGTGCAGTAGTCCTCGTCGGGGTCAATGGCGAGCGCGTCCATGTCGTACGGGTCAACCGTGAGGATCTGGTCGACCTCGTAGGTCAGGGTCCGGTCGAGCACCGACAAGATAAAGAGGTCGCCCTCTTCGAGCTTGTCGATATCGGTGAACAGCTTGGAGCTCGGCAGACCGCGATGGCCCGAAAGCACGCAGTGCGTTCCCTTGCCTCCCGTAGGCAGCGAGCTGCCCTCCAAGTGCCCCGCGCCCACCTGCAGAACCGCCTCGTCGGTGCCGTGGTAGATGGGCATCGAGACTCCGAGGCTCGGGATCTGGACGTAGCCCATCATGCCGGTGTCGGATACGTTCAGCAGGTTCTCGTACTCAGCGCGCTCCGAGTTGTTCATCTGAAACCGGTCCGCGTTCTGCGCGAGCGTGCTGTTGTACTCCTCAGCCTGCTCCCACATCTTGTCGTACTGGGCTGTGTCCATATCCGCCACCTCCTCCGTGTAGTCGGTAATGGCCTGCGACTGGTGAAACGAGTTCCAAATGTTGCTGACCGTGGGGTACAGCAGCAAGGACAGCCCAACAACGAGAAGCGCGATAAGAGCGACGGTGGACGCCGATCTTTTGGGCTTTGGCTTGGCATGTTTCAACGTTGGGTTCTCCTTGCCCCTGTAGCCGCTAGGGCCCAGGCGGTAGCCGCCGTGCCGGGGAGGGAGAAGCCCCTCCCCGGCCGTGCGGTTCAGCTCACGCGTTTACGCGAGCAAAAGATCGTAGGTACTTACTTGCTCATGCGCTTGCGGTACACGAGCGTCGCAGCAGCGGCGATGACGATGGCGCCGCCGGCCACGTAAAAGATCGTGGTGCCCATGCCACCGGTGGAGGGCAGGATGTTACCGGCCTTGTTGACGACGTGGATGCCGCCGTCGCCCTGGTTCCACTGGTTACCGGTCATGGTCGTGGAAATGTTTTCCTTATCGCCGAACTCAACCTCGACGCGGCCCTCGAGCTTGTTGAAGCCCTCGGGTGCCTTGGTCTCCTCGAGCCAGTAGGTGGTGTTGTCGTCGAGACCGTTCACAGTGGCACGGCCACCCTTGGCAACGATCACCGCAGACTGGAAGTCGTCGGCAGCCTGCTCCTCGGGAGTGGCAAGACGGTAAACGCCTTCGCCTTCCTTAACCAACGCGATCTTGGTGCCGTCGGTCTTAGCCGTGTAGAGCTCGAACTCAGCACCATCCAGAAGCTGGTTATCGCTGTCGGTCTTCACGATGTCGAACTTGAAGGTGTAGGTCTTGGTCTCGGACGGGACGGTCTCGAACTTGCTGTCCTCACCATACTTGAGCGTGGTCGAGTTGGGGTTGCCGGAGGGAGAGATCTCGGCGTTCTCGTTCACCACGGCGTCGTAGGTCACGACGATGTCGGTATCAGTGGTGATGGTGTCGAGGTAGGACTGGTGGAAGACGACCTCGAAGGTGCAGTTATCGGAGAGGCCGGTGGTGACGACGTGATAGTCACCGGACTCGGCGTCCTGGCCCTTGGTGAGTCCGGTAGCCTCGATGGAATCGGGGTCGAGCGTGAGGCCGGCCGACATGACGTCGTGAAGGACGTAGCTCTCGGCGCCGGGCTTGGCACCGATGGTGGTCTTGAACTCAACGGTCTGGCCGATCTCGGCGGTGTTCTCGTCGCCCCAGTTACCGGTGGAGTCCTCCTTGACCTCCTTCTTCACAGGAGGCTGCTCGTTCTTCTCGAACATCTCGACGTCAGGAGTGGTGGTGTCGAGCGAGCAGAGCGTGCCGAGCGAGGTGTCAACCAGGTAGTAACCAAGGTTCAGCTCGGTGAACTCGACGGTCGTACCGTTGGCGGTAACGGTCCTGACGGGCTGGATGCTGGCCTCCTTGGCGTGGGCGATCGCGGCCTTGGCAAAGGCGGCAGCGTCAGCGTCCTCGACCCAGGTCACATAGCCCTGGGCGTCGATGGAGACGTACTGGGTCTGGGTCTTAAGCCAGTTGGCCCAGTCAGCGTTCGCCTTGTACGCATAGGCCTCGTGAGCCTCGTCGTAGCTCTCGAGCACGAGGATCTGATACGCGTTGTAGGTGTGGCCGGGCTCGGCGTCATTGATGGTGATGGAGCCGCTGTTGTCGTTGGTGCCATTCGCCGCGAACGCGGGGGTGGCGGCCATGGCTAGGGCCATGACGGCTGCCAGCATGAAGCTGAGCAGATGCTTTACATGCCTCATGGGTTACTTCCTTTCGTCGTTCCCATTAGGTACTTACAAAACAAGATGAGATGATCCTCAGCGCATGCACTTTTTGCGCCGGTAGAACCCGTGCGCCATCGCAACCGTTACGCAGGCTGCACCGGCAAACGTGATGACCGCCGTACCCGGCCCACCCGTATCGGGCAGCTTGGGTCTAGCCGTGTTGGTAAACAGTACGAAATTGCTAAGTCCTTGCGTTATCGTGCCGACTACCGTTTCAGATTTATTTGGAGCACCGTTGTCAATTTGGTTGCTAACCTCGAAACCTTCTGCACCTATTTCCTTAATTGTGTATTTCGTCCCATGCTGCAAATAGTCGATGATCACATACTCGTTTGCCCTCAACTTGAAGGAACCCTTGCCGCCCGTTAGCAGCGAACTTTCGATACGCTTGCCCTCTGCGTCATAGCGAACAATCGAATAGTCGGAACCTTCGACAACTTCGCTTTCATGTTCGATGGTGATATCAAAGCTGAACTCAGCATTGGGATCCGCGCTGCCAACAACTTCCTTCTGAACCTTAAGCTGGCTGTTCTGATACGAAGGGGTGTTGGAGGAAACCGACGGCAGCGTGAACTGCATGTAGCAGGTAGACCCTGAGAGACCACGCTCGGTGTAGTAGAACTTGAGTGTGTGCGTACCGGCGTCGCCCTTCGCGATGTAGTCCCAGAGGTTTACGTACGCGCCAACGGAGCTGTGAACACCACCGATATCGCAGATCAGCTTGCCATCGAGGAATACCCACATG
>CASEEV010000020.1 GCA_949287065.1 uncultured Collinsella sp. | reverse complement strand
GGGGATAGAGCACCGCTCTCCTAAAGCGGGTGTCGCTGGTTCGAATCCAGCCGGGGGCACCATTCGTATGCAAAAGGCCGGAGCCCAACGGGCTCCGGCCTTTTTCTATGGCTCGCAGGCCTGTGACGTGCGACACAAAAACGGGACCAGCGCATGGCCGGTCCCGTTGCAGAGAAGCTTGCGTAAAGACAGCTACTCGGAGCTGTCGGATGTGCCCGTGCCGGACACCACAACGTTGACGGTGGCGCCGCTGAGCGAGGCGCTGATGACCTGGCCCACGGGCACCGAATCGTCCTCAACGTAGGAGACGTTCACGTCGTAGTCGTTGGGTACGAGGCCGGAGATCTCGGTCTCCCACACGCCGTCGAGCGAGCTCGGGTCAAAGTCGGCGTCGTTGTTGCCGCCGTGATTGTTGTCCGAGCTGGGCTCGTCGTCGGCGTCGTTGTTGCCACCATGATTGTTGTCGGAACTAGGCTCGTCGTCGGCGTCGTTGTTGCCACCATGATTGTTGTCGGAACTAGGCTCGTCATCGCTGTCGTTATCTGGTGTTTTGGCAACTACGAGAGTAATCGTGGAGCCTTTAGGTGCAGAACCGCTGGGACTTTGGCTTATTACAGTTCCGGCACTGTACTCGGAGGAGGCTTCTTCGATAGTTTTGACCTTGAAGCCGGCAGACTCTAGCATGTCGATCGCAGAAGAGACGTCCCAGTGAGCGGTGCTCACATCGGGGACAGAGACCTCTTCTGCACCCGAAGAAACGATGTAGGTCACCGTGTCGCCCTCGTTGACGGTTTCGCCTTCGCCGGGGTCGACGCTCACCACGTCGCCCTTGTCAACGTCGTCGCTGGCCTCCTCGCCGCCCTTCTTGGGCTCCAGGCCGGCGGCCATGAGGGCCTCCTGCACCTCGCTCTCGGACTTGCCCACAAGACCACTCGGAACCTCAACGTCGTCGGCGGCGGGGTCCTCGCCCTGCGAGATCCAAATGTCGACCGTGCCGCCCTCGGCGAGCGCGCGGCCCTCGTCGGGGCTCTGGTCGCAGACCTGGCCCTCGCCGTACTCGTTGCTGTAATCCTGGCCCACTTCGCCGAGCTCGTAGCCCGCTTCCTCGAGCGTCTCGCGGGCCTTCTCCTCGGTCATGCCGAGCACGCTCGGTACCGTGGCGCCCTGCTCCCCGCCGAGCATAGAGGTGGCTGCAAAAGCGGCGGCAGCAACGATGATGAGAATGGCAGCGACGATGGCGACGACCTTGCCCTTGCCGCCCTTCTTCTCGGGGGTGTAGCTGTTCGTCGCGCTCATGGTCTGGGCGGCCGCGGGCATCGTCTGCGCGTTGGGGCGCGCTATGGAGGCGGTGGAGCCGGGCTTGAGCTTGCTGGTGGTGGCAGAAGTGGCGCCCGCGCCGGCGGCGAGCACCGTGGTGGGCTCGGCGATGGCAACCGTGCGGCCGGCAACGTAGCTGTTGAGCACCTGGCGCAGCTCGTCGGCGGTCTGGAAGCGCTTGGCCGGGTCCTTCTCCATGAGCTTCAGGATGATGCGCTCGAGGGTGGCGTCGACGGCGGGGTTCAGCTGGCTCGGAGGCACCGGCAGTTCGTTGACCTGCTTGAGGGCAACCGAGATGGCGTCGTCGCCGTCAAAGGGAACCTTGCCCGTGGCGCACTCGTACATAACGACGCCGAGGGAGTACAGGTCCGAGGTGGGGCCGAGCTCTTGGCCGCGGGTCTGCTCGGGCGATACGTAGTGCGCCGTGCCGAGCACATTGTTGTCTTGCGTGAGGTGGCTGTTCTTGGCGCGCGCGATGCCGAAGTCCATGACCTTGATGCTGCCGTCGGCGAGCACCATGATGTTCTGCGGCTTGATGTCGCGGTGGATGATCTCGTGCTTGTGGGCAACCGAGAGCGCGCCGCAGATCTGCGAGGCGATCTGCGCGACCTTCTTGGGGTCGAGCGCGCCGTGGCTGCGGATGCCCGTCTTGAGGTCGGTGCCGCGCAGGTACTCCATGGCAATGAAGTACGTGTCGTCGTCCTTGCCCCAGTCGTACACGCTCACGATGTAGGGGCTCGAGAGCGCGGCGGCCGCCTGGGCCTCCTGCTTAAAGCGCGCCGCAAACGTGGGGTCGTTCGCGTACTGCGGCAGCATGATCTTGATGGCAACGGTGCGGTCGAGCACCTGGTCGTGCGCGCGGTAGACGGTCGCCATACCGCCCGCGCCTATTTTGTCCTGAAGGAGATACCTTCCACCGAGTACCTTGGCTTGCGACATCCTTGCTGCTCCTAACCACCTATACGAGCGAACCGGAGAAGAGCGGTCGTCCGCGTGTTTACTTCATGAGGGGCCACGTTGCGGCTTGTGCGTCCCCGGGCCCGGGGAGGGAAGGGGGCGCACAAGCCGTGGCGCTGCGTACGGGTCTCGTTCATCGCACCGCCTTACTCAGCGCCCTGAATGGCGAGCACGGAGGCGAGCACCTGGCCCGCGACCCTGGCCGCCGTAACATCGTGCTGGTCGTAGTCTTCGAGAACGACCGAGATCGCGACGGTGGGCTTGTCGTACGGCGCAAAGCCGATGAACGTTGAGTTCTGGTTGGTCGAGGAGGTCTCGGCCGTACCGGTCTTGCCGGCAACCTGCACGCCGTCGACCTGCGCCTCGTAGCCGGTGCCGTCTTCGACGACCGCGAGCATGGCCTCTTTGACCTGCTCGGCGGTGCTTGCGCTGACGGCCTGGCCGAGCGAGCGCGGCTGCGTGGAGGTTCCGGTGACACCCGTATAGGAGAGGGTGTGGTCAACGATGTAGGGGTTCATGGCCACGCCGCCGTTGGCGATGGCGGCCGCGATCACGGCGTTCTGCATGATCGTGGTCTGCGGGCCAGGGGTGTGGTCGTTGGCGTCGCCGACAGGCTGGCCGTCGCCCGCCCATGCGAGCTCCCACTCGGTCATCTCGCCCGCGTCGGGGATGACCGAGGGCACGGTCGAGAAGTCCTGGCCAATGGCCTGGCCGTAGCCGAAGGCGTCAGCGTAGCTCACGAGCGTGTCGGCGCCGATCTCGGTGGCCACCTGGCTGAAGGCGGTGTTGGCCGATACGGCGAACGCCTCTTGGAGCGACACGGTGCCGAAGTCGGAGTCATCGACGTTGGTGACCTTGCCGCCGCCGATCTCGAGATCGGACGGTGCGTCGTAGTAACTGTTGAGGCTTGCCGAGCCGGTCTCGAGCGCCGCGGCGAGCGTGACGGTCTTGAACGTGGAGCCCGGGGTGTAGAGCGCCTGGGTCGTGCGGTCGTACAGGGCGTCGTCGGCCACGTCGCTCTGGCCGGAGAGGATCGCCTCGGCCTCGGAGGCGTCGTAGGTCGGCGAGCTCGCCTTGGCAAGCACCGCTCCGGTGGACGGGTCGAGCACCACGATGCCGCCCTTGAAGCCCTGGAGCGCCTGCTCGCAGACCTGCTGGATGCGGGAGTCGATGGTGAGCACGACCGAGTTGCCGGGCTGCACGGCACCGGCGAGCGAGTTGAGCGCCGACTCCCACGTGGAGTAGTCCTGCGAGCCCGTGAGGGTCTCGTTCATGGCGCTCTCGACACCGGTGGCGCCGAACTGCTGCGAGTAGTAGCCGATGGTGTGCGCGGCGAGCGAGCCCTGCGGGTACTCGCGCGCATAGGTGCCGTCCTCCAGCTGGACCGACTGGGCGAGCGTCACGTTGTCGGCGGTGATGATGGAGCCGCGCTGCACGTAGGCCGCCTTGGCGATGGTGTGGTTGTTGCCCGGGTTGTTCTGCAGGTCGCGCGCCTGGACCACCTGCACGTAGGTCAGGTTGCCGATAAGGACGGCGAAGAGCGCCGTGAAGGCGACCACGGCGCGGGTGAGGCGCTTGGCGAGCGCCACGCGGCCGAGAACGCCCGACTCGGGCGTCTCGAGCACGCGGCGGTGCAGGCGGCTGCCCAGCTTGGGCTGCGAGCCGGTCTGCTCGAGCGCGGAGCTGTAGCCGCGCTTGCTGTAGGCGAGCGCGATGCGCGGGCGGCGCTTCTGGTCGGTGTTCACGAGCTGGACCACGCCGGTGCCGGCGAGCTCGGTCTCGCGGCCCGTGGCCTCGTCGCCGGCGCGCATGAGCAGCGCCACGATGATGAAGCTCGCGAGCAGCGAGGTGCCGCCCTGGCTCATGAAGGGCAGGGTGACGCCGGTCAGCGGGATGAGCTTGGTAACGCCGCCGATGATGATGAAGGCCTGGAACGAGATGGCCGCCGTGAGGCCGACGCAGACAAAGGCGGTGTGGTCGGACTTGGCGCGCGCCGCCGTGGTGAGGCCGCGCACGGCGAAGAGCATGAAGAGCAGGATCACGCCGGAGGAGCCGAGCAAGCCCATCTCCTCGCCGATGGCCGAGAAGATGAAGTCGGAGGCAACGACCGGGATGAGGGTGCACATGCCGCGCCCGATGCCCACGCCCGCGAGGCCGCCGTCGGCAAGCGAGTAGAGCGACTGCACGAGCTGGAGGCCCGTGTTCTGGGCGTCGGACCACGGGTCGATCCAGGTGTCGAAGCGGATCTTGACGTGGTCAAAGAGGTTGTACGCGCCGAAGACGCCGATGGCGCCGAGGGCAAAGCCGATCACCACGTAGCTGAAGCGGCCGGTGGCTACGTACAGCATGATGAGGAAGATCGTGTAGAAGATGAGCGCCGAGCCGAGGTCGCGCTCGAAGACCACGACCGCCAGCGAGATGCCCCACACCACGAACAGCGGCGCGAGCAGGCGCAGGCGGGGGACCTGGAACCCGAGGATGCTGCGGTTGGCAACGCTCAGGAGCTCGCGGTTCTCGGCGAGGTAGCCCGCGAGGAAGAACACGATGAGCACCTTGGCGAGCTCTCCGGGCTGGAAGGAGAACGAGCCGATGTAGATCCACAGCTTGGATCCGTACTGCTCGGTGCCGACGAACATGGGCAGGACGAGCAGGATGATGCCGACGACACCGAAGGTGTACTTGTACTTGCGCACCACGTCGAGGTTGCGCACGAGCGCCAGCACGAGGACCATGCACAGGATGGAGAGGAAGAGGTACATGATCTGGCCCACGGCCCCGTCGGGGTCGAGGCGCGTGACGAAGGTGACGCCGATGCCCGAGAGGGCAAAGACGATCGGCAGGATCGCGGGGTCGGCGCCTGGCGCGAAGATGCGCGTGGCGATGTGCGCTGCGGCGAAGGCGGCGAAGAGCCCGAGCGGGACCGCGAGGGTCTCAAACGAGAGCTGCGTGCCTGAGTTCACCACGTACAGGGCGTACAGCAGCGTCACGGGGAACGCTGCGGCGATCAGGAGGAAGAGTTCCGTGTTGCGTCTGCTGCCCATCAGGCTGCACCTCCTGCGTTCTTGTTGCTCGACTGTTCGGTCTTATCGTCTTTGGCGTTGTCCGACGCGGCCTTGCCCGACTTGTCGGGCTTCTCGGATTCCTTCTCGGCCTCGGCCTTCTCGGTTGCCTCCTTTTGTTCTTGGAGGCGCTGGGCCGTGGCCTGCTCTTTGGCGACCTGCTCCTCGATCTGCTCGCGGTAGCGCTCCACGGTGCGCGCCGCCTCGTCGAGGCTCGGTTGGCTGATGCCCTCGGCAAGGCGGTTCTGCGTGTCCTCGGGCAGGTCCTTGATCTGCACCGAGGTCTCGTCTTCGAGCCAGTGCAGTGTGAGGCCGAGCGGGGCGGAGGGGATGCCGGTGTAGATGGCAACGGCGCCGTCTTTCACGCCGAGGTACACCGAGCTGCTGACCATGCAGAAGAAGCCCACGGCCACGGCGAGGAAGAGCGCTGCGATGGCGCCCGCCGCGACGGCGATGTTGCGGCGGCGCTTGCGGCGGATCTCCTTCATGCGCCCGTCGTCGACCACGTCGACCACGACGACCGTCACGTTGTCGGCGCCTCCCGCGGCGAGCGCGGCGTCGACGAGGTTGTCGGCGGCGAGCTGCGGGGTCTCGGACTCGGTGGCCACGCGCTCGATCTCGCGGTCGGGCACCATGCCCGACAGGCCGTCTGAGCACAGGACGAGGCGGTCGCCCTGGTCGATGTTGAGCATGAAGTGGTCCGCGTACATGGCGGGGTCGGATCCCAGCGCGCGGGTGATGACCGAGCGGTTGGGGTGGACGCGCGCCTCGTCGGCAGTGATCTCGCCGGCGTCCACGAGCTCCTCGACGAAGGAGTGGTCGTGCGTCACGCGGATGAGCGTGCCCTCGTGCAGCAGGTACGCGCGCGAGTCGCCCACGTGCGCGATGGCGAGCGAATGCCCGTCGATGTAGGCGGTGGTGGCGGTGCAGCCCATGCCGGGCTTGCCGCGCCCGTGCGCGGCTGCCTCGATGACGGCGGCGTTTGCTGCCTCCACTGCGGAGGCGAGCATGGCGGCGTCTGCCGTGTGCGGCGCCATGCGGGCGATAGTCTCGACCGCGATCGACGAGGCCACCTCGCCGGCGGCGTGTCCTCCCATGCCGTCGCACACGCAGAACAGCGGCGACTGCACGAGGTAGGAGTCTTCGTTGTGGGCGCGCACGCAGCCCACGTCGGTGCGCGCGCCCCAGGCGAGCGTGGTCGTGGCGCCCGCGTCGTAGGTCGAGTTGGCGTCGATGCGCTCCTCGGGGATTCCCTCAAAGCTCATCGTGGTGCCCGGATCGTTGAGCTTGACCTCAATGGCCTCGACGTCGATCTCCGCGGTGTCCTCGGGGGAGGTTGCCCCCTCGGCGAGGTCGGCGGTGTCGCCGAGGTCCTCGGTGGTCTCGCCCGTGCCGGGGGCGTGCATGGGGGCGACGATGGTCACGTCGGCGGGCATGCCCTGTGGGGCGACAAACACGTCGTCGCCAGGGGTGCCCGTAGGCGCCGGCGCGGCGGTCAGGTCGGCCGGCACAGCTTCGGCGCCTGCGCCGTCGGCAGGGGCAAAGTGCGCGGGCTCAGGGGCGTCTGCCGCAGGACGGGGCTCCGGGGCAACGGCGCTGACGGCGTCAGCGGGGGTGCCAACGGCTGCCGACGCTGCGGCAGGGATCTCGGGGGCGGGGGCGGGCTCGCTGGCCGCCGGCTCGGTAAGGCGCGCCGGGGCGTCGTCTGCAAGCGGTGCCGCCGCGGGGGCCTCGGCGCTCGTCGCCATCAAAAAGTCGGGGATCGCGCCCGGCGTCGCATCAAGGGCGCTCGCCGGAGCGGGGCTCCCGTGCTGGCCGAGGGGCTCGGCAGCCGGGATGTTGTTCTCGAGGGGTGCTGCGGGTGCAGGGGCAGCTCCCGTGGCGAGATCGGCCGCAGGAGCAGGGTCCGCGGCAAAGTGCTGCGGGGCGTCAGCCGCAACAGCGGGCTCGTCGTCTGCGGCAAGGTGCTGCGGGGCCGCCTCTGCCGCAGAGGGCTCAACGGGAACAGGAATCCAGGCGGTGCTGGGGTCCGGCTCCGCGCCGACGCTGTGCTGGCCGAGCGGCTCGGACGCGGGCTCCTCGGCAGGCGCCTCCGCCGTTGCGACAGGGGCGTGCTGGCCGATCGGCTGCTGGGCGCTGCCTTCGGTCAAGGGCTGCTCCTGGCCCGGGTACTGTTCTTCGCCGGCAAAACTCATCGGCGATTCACCTTCATGACGACGTCTCCGATCTGCACCTCGTCGCCCTCGCGCAGCGTAGCGGGCTCAACGAGCTGACGGCCGTTCACGAGCGTGCCGTTGAGCGAGTTGAGGTCCTCCACCACGAGCGCAGGGCCCTGCAGCGAGAAGCGCGCGTGCGAAGCCGAGACAAACGGCTCGCTGATGCAGATGTCGGAGCTGGGGGAACGGCCCACGATGATGGGGCCGAGCATGTCGACGTGGATGCCGCGAATGCCGCGCGGGCCCTTGTCGACGTCGATCGTCCAGATCGCCGAATCGCGCCGCTGGCCGCGCACGAGGCCGACGCCGGTCTTCATGACGGCGAACAGGAAGATGTAGAGCAGGACGATGAGCACGATCCTGCCGGCGAAAAGAACGAGATCGATCATGGGTTATCCCCTAAATTCGAGGGTGGTCAGGCCAAAGGTGACGAGATCGCCGTTGTGCAGCGGCCAGCGCGTCACGCGCCGGTTGTTGACCGAGATGCCGTTGGTGGAGTTGAGGTCCTCGATCGTCCAGCTGGTTCCGTTGAGCGTGAGCTCGGCGTGGCGGCGGCTCACGTTGGGATCGCGCAGCACGATATCGGCGCTCGCGCGCTCACGGCCCACAACGCAGCGCGGGGCGATAAGGGCAAAGTGGTCGCCCGACACTACGTCGACGAGCTCGGCGCGGGGCTCTTGGCCGGCGCCGCCGACCAAGTTCTGAGCGATGCCGCCAACGGCCGCGGCGCCACCCATGCCCGCGAGCGCGTCGCGGCCAACGGTGGGGGGCAGGCTGTCGGCAAAGGGATCCGGCTCAGGCGCGTCGGGGCGCTGGGAAGGGAAGGGCGAGAGGCTGTCGCGGCCGGGCATGACGGGCTCGGGGGCCGCGGGCGCCATGGCCGCGCCCTGGCCGGCGCTGTAACCGCGCGCGGACCCCGAGAGGTAGGCGCGCTCCTCTTCGTAGAGGCGACCCAGGGTCGGGGCGTCGACGTTCTCGGCAAAGACCGAGAACTTGCCGGGCTTGAGCGCCGGGTCAACCATAAAGCGCACGAGCGGCTCGCCGACAAACAGGTAGTGGCGCTTCTCGGCCTGGGCTTTGATGAACTCGGAGACCTCGGCGGTGAGCTGCGGGTAGTACTGGGCGAGCATCGCGTCGTCCGCGCTCGAGATCAGGATGGTATAGAGCGCCGGGGCGGTGTCGACCCCGTTGACGACGAGCGTCTGGTCCTCCATCTCGTGCGCGGCCTGCTTGGCAAGTTTTTTGAACGAGAACGGCGCGCGGGCGGCTCCGAACACGCCCGACACGCGGTCCTCGAAAATCTTCATAAAGTTCACGATCGCTCACTCTCCGTACCGCTGCGCGGCAGTCCGAATAGATACAGCAATATCCCACCGATTATAGAGGATAGCCCTCCGCACCCGACAGCCGCCGCAAGGGCGGTAAGTGAGAGCGGGATATTTTCCATAGGGTTTGCAAGAGCGGCGAGCAAAACCACCACAAACCCAAAAAGAACGATAACGAGGGCGTAGAGCCCCATGCCGCCGCGCTCTTCCCAGCGCTCGCGCGCTCGGGCAAACGCCGCGGCGCCAAAGGCCGCCATGCCCGCACATCCTGCGGCAACAAACCAAAACCCGAGGTCAGCATGGGCGTACAGCGCCTCGGTCAGGCTGAGCGTGAACTGCGCGGCGCAGGCGTGCTCAAAGAAGCGCGCAAACAGCAGGGCAAACGCGGTCGTTGCCGCCGCACAGCCCGCGTCGAGCGTATAGGCCGCGGCCATGGCGCAGGCTCCTGCAGCGAGCGCCCCCTGCCCGGTGGCTGCCGCAAGCGCCGACCCGGCGAGAAGCACCGCCGACGCAGCGCCGCGGGTGCGCCCCCAGACGAGCCACCAGGTGGCCGTGGCGACGAACAGAAGCACGGCGCAGGGGAGCGCGAACACCAGGTGCGGACCTCCGACCAGGGCGAGCGCAAAGCCCGTGAACACAACGGCCGAGCCCAGCTGCGGGGCGAGGCCGGCGGCGGCGCCCACGCTCACGGCAATCGCGGCGAGCGCGAGGCCGCCGATGCCGAACGCCGGAAGCAGCGCGCCTATGAGCCAGGCGCACGAGACGCCGGCGGCTATGCCCGTGGCGATGCGCCTCGCAGCCGGAGCGCGTCCTCCGAGCAACCCCTCCTCGGGGGTAAAGCGCCATGCGGGGCGCTCCTCTTCGGGGGCGGCGTCTTCTTCGGTGCGCTCGTCGTCGGTGAGCTTGGCAATGATGCGCGCCAGGCTCATTTTGCCCTCGCGCGGGTTGCCCAACCCCTCGAGCAGGGCGTCGGTAAAGGCAGCTACCGACGCCTGGCGCTTCTCGGGTTCGGGGTCGAGCGCCTGCATGAGGGCGAGCTCGGTGTTTTGCGGAATATCAGGGAGAAACTCCGAGGGCGGCTTGGGCCCCTTCTCGATGAGCCTGATGGACTGCTCGGGGGTCTCTGCGCGAAACGGGGCGTACGCGCAGAGCGCCTCGTAGAGCACCGCGGCGAATGCGAAGAGGTCGCAGCGTTGATCGACGTGGCCGGTGGTCATTTGCTCGGGGGGCATGTAGCCGATGGTGCCGCCGTTTGCCGCCGCGCCCGAGGTGCCGCCGAGCCGCGCCATGCCGAAGTCGGTGATCTTTACGTGGCCCTTGCGGTCGATGAGGATGTTGGCGGGCTTGATGTCGAGGTGAAAGGTCTGGTTCTCGTGGGCGTACGCCAGCGCGCTTCCGATGCCCTCGGCCACGGCGGCGAGCTCGTCGTAGGTGAGCGAGTTTCCCTCGACCTCGGCGAGGAAGCTCGCGAGGCTCATGCCGTCGACGTACTCCATGACGATGTAGGCGTAGGCGTCGTCGTATTTGAAGTCGTGCAGGCTCACGATATGGGGGTTCTCCAGGTAGCCCGCGGCGCGCGCCTCGGCCCGTGCGGTCTCGAGGTCGGCGTCCGAGCGGAGCGGGATGCGCTTGACCGCAACGCGGCGGCGCAGGCGCGGGTCCAGGCAGAGTTCTACGCTGCCAAAGGCGCCCTTGCCGATGGTCTGCAGCGGGCGATAGCGCTCGAGGATAGTCGTACCGGCGGGCGAGGGGCGCTCGCCTGTGGGAGTTTGCGCTGCGGCTCCTGGGCCGGCGGGGACGCTTTGGCTTGCGGGCGAGCTTGCCGGGCGAGGCTCTTGCGCGGCCTCGGGGGCATCTTCAAACAACGTGCCCTGCGCATCGGGCACGGCGGCGCTTGCCGGCTGCGGTGACGCGCCGTTTTGCTGAGCCATCGGGCGCTCGGGGCGCTCCGGTTGCGGCGCAGGCGCTGCAGGGCTTGCCGACCTCGCGCGGCGCAAAAGGGCGCGCTTCTCGTCTTCGGTTATCACGCGGGTCGCTTGGCGGCTTGCCGGCTGCTCGCTTTGAGGGGAGGATTGGCGCGCTGCGGCGGCTTGGTTTTGCGCAGCAGCCGGGCGGCGCGGGGCACGCACAATCGATGAGACAACGTCCCAGCGAGGGGACGCCGTCTGACCGGAACCAGATTGTCTGCGCCTAAAGGGCTGCACGTCACGGCACCTTTCTTCGTTTAGAGCTGCGTGTTCGCCGTGGATAATTGTTCGCGGTTGCGCCGCTATTGTAGCATGCCGGATGTCATTACGACTTCTTGACTGCCTTCGTGTGGCAATGAGGGCACGTCACGCGGATCTTTCCCTTGCCGCGCGGCACCGAGAGGATGGTTCCGCACTGCTTGCAGAGAAAGTAGCGCTTCTCGCGGTTCTGGGCAGAGAGGCGCGCCAGCTTGATGGCCTGGCGCGGCATACGCGTGACGCTGAGAAACACCTGGCGCTCGCGAGCGCGTGCGGCGATGTTGCGCGAGAACGACCGGTAGACCGACCATGCCATCAGCGCGAGGGCGACAAGGGCGAGGACGCCCGTGTGCGCGAAGAAGTCGACGACCGCTACGACGAGCGCGGCCCACATCGCCGCGGTTGAGAGCTCGTCGGTGCCGTTGCGCCCTTGCATGAAGGCGTATGCCTGGCGCTGGGCCTCTGCGCGCCGCTGCTCCTTCTCGCGGCGCTTCTCTTCGCTGGAGCGGTTGCTTCGTGCCATGTGCTTCTCCTCAGTGCTTTCGGACGCACGGTCCGGTACGTGTCGCAGTTCTGAAATACGGTACCCGTATCGGCACATTCCAGCGGTGCCATCACGCGGTTTCCATAGGAGCGCTCCGAGATTTTCTCGAAA
Organism: uncultured Collinsella sp.; assembly: GCA_949287065.1. Taxonomy (GTDB): domain Bacteria; phylum Actinomycetota; class Coriobacteriia; order Coriobacteriales; family Coriobacteriaceae; genus CALUOB01. Next base: position 22,038 of record CASEEV010000020.1, on the reverse strand, counting down.
TTGATGTTGCCGCACCCCCGGGCCCTGGTGTACAATCCTCTTCACATGCGGGCGTGGCGGAATTGGCAGACGCGCATGGTTCAGGTCCATGTGAGCTTTACGCTCATGAAGGTTCAAGTCCTTTCGCCCGCACCATTTTGAGCCTAAGCCCCAGGGATGGGGCTTTTTTCATGTCAGGGCCCCGCGCGGGGACTTGAACCTTGGTGAAGGCGCGGAGCTGAGCGAACGCGGGAGCGTTCGCCAGCGCAGCGCGCAAGGGCCCGCAGGGCCCGCAGCGGGAGCGGCTGCCGAAGGCAGGCGCCAAGTCCTTTCGCCCGCACCATTTTGAGCCTAAGCCCCAACGATGGGGCTTTTTTCATGTCAGGGCCCCGTGCATGCGCCCGACGCGCTGGCGGCTTCCCTAGGTTTCCGCTTGTTTGCGGTAGCGCATCGTGAGCGGCGGGCGCCTGGCGTTCGTGCGATGATGGATATCCTGTTCGCAACGTACGGTGGGAGGCGCTATGTCGGTATTGGCGGAGCGTGATCCAGAAATCGCAGCGGCAATTGGCGCCGAACTTGGGCGTCAGCGGTCGACGATCGAGCTTATTGCGTCCGAGAACTTCGTCTCTCCGGCGGTTATGGAGGCCGTGGGCAGCGTCCTCACCAATAAGTACGCCGAGGGTTATCCCGGCCGCAGGTACTACGGCGGATGCGAGAAGGTCGACGTGGTCGAGAACCTCGCGCGCGAGCGCGCGTGCGCCCTGTTCGGCTGCGGTTTTGCCAACGTACAGCCTCACTGCGGCGCAAACGCCAACATGGCTGCGTACACGGCGCTTCTCAAACCCGGTGACACGGTGCTGGGCATGAGCCTTGACCATGGCGGCCATCTGACGCACGGATCGCCGGTGAACTTCTCGGGGCGCCTGTACCGCTTTGTGCCGTACGGCGTTGACCCTGCCACCGAAACCATTGACTACGACGGGCTCGAGCGCCTTGCCGAGCGCGAGCGTCCTCAGCTCATCGTGGGCGGTGCGTCCGCCTACCCGCGCGCCATCGACTTCGAGCGTCTCGCAGCGATTGCCCACGGTGTCGGTGCGCGCCTCATGGTCGATATGGCGCATATCGCCGGCTTGGTGGCAGCCGGGCTGCACCCGAGCCCCGTGCCGTGCGCCGACGTGGTTACCTCGACGAGCCACAAGACCTTGCGCGGCCCGCGCGGCGGCTTCATCCTCTCCAACGATCCCGAGATCGCCAAGCGCGTCGACGCCGCGGTGTTTCCGGGTACGCAGGGAGGCCCGCTCATGCATGTTATCGCCGGCAAGGCAGTTGCGTTTGGCGAGGCCATGCAGCCCGAGTTCCATACCTATATGGAGCAGGTGCTCGGGGGCACGGCGGCGCTTGCCGACGGACTCGTTGCCGGCGGCCTCAGGCTCGTGTCGGGCGGAACCGACAATCATTTGGCGCTCGTTGACCTTACGGCAACGGGCGTGACCGGCAAAGACGCGGAGCGCATGCTCGAGGGCGTGGGCATAACGGTAAATAAGAACTCCATTCCCAACGAGCCGCGGTCGCCCCAGGTCACGAGCGGAATCCGCGTGGGCTCTGCGGCCGCCGTCACGCGCGGCTTCAGCGCCTGTGAGCTCAGGCGCGTAGGCGAGCTTATCGCCGAGGTCCTGTTTGCCCACGATGCCCCGGCGGACCATAGGCGCGTGCGCACCGAGGTCGAGGAGCTTCTCGCCAGGCACCCGCTGTACCCAGAGCTGTAAGGGCGCTCTTCGCTGGCCGTGCTGCCCTGTGCGCCGAGCGGTTGACGCATGCGGCGCGGTGCCTACGGAAGGCGCTCTGCGGGTAGGATGGGGAATAGCTTGCATCGTAGGGTCCGCGCTTTGAGTGCGCTTTGACGAAGGGAAGAATATGACGATTACCAAGACGGGTACGACCTTGAGGGCAGACAGCGCGCGCATCGGCTTCATCGGCTTTGGCAACATGGCCACGGCCATGGCGCAGGGGCTTATCGCCTCGGGCAAGGTCGCGCCGAGCCGCATCTATTGCTGCGCCGGCGACTTCCAGCGCCTTATTCCCCGCGCCGATGCCCTGGGCGTCCGTGCGCGTAAAGACGCTGCCAACCTGGTGACCTCGGTCGATGTGCTTATCGTTGCGGTGAAGCCCTACATGGTGGAGCGCGTGCTCGAGCCGGTCGCCGACCTTATCGGCGACAAGCCCATCGTCTCGGTCGCGGCCGGCTGGTCGTCCGACGACTACGAGTCCGTCCTGCCGGGGTCTCACCATCTTTCGACCATGCCCAACACGCCCGTTGCGGTAAACGAGGGCGTCATTATCTGCGAGAAGGACCACACGCTCACCGAGCGCCAGGTCGATCTCGTCCGTTCCATCCTCGGGTACCTCGGCACGCTCGTTGACGTTGACGCGAGTATGATGTCGGCTGCCGGCACCGTGACGGGGTGCTCGCCGGCGTTTGTCGCCATGGTTATCGAGGCTCTCGCCGATGCGGCGGTCAAGCACGGCATCCCGCGCAACCTTGCCTACACGCTGGTGAGCCAGACGGTTGCCGGCACGGCCAAGCTGCAGCTTTCGACCGGTCAGCATCCGGGCGCCATGAAGGACGCCGTGTGCTCGCCGGGCGGCACCACCATCAAGGGTGTTGCCGCACTCGAGCAGGCGGGTCTGCGCTCCGCGTTTATCCAGGCGATCGACGCCATCGAGGGGAAGTAACGCAGGCGAGCGCGTTCTTACGAGCGCGTGTTAATGCGTGGCGCCCGCAGCGAACTTGCATGAGTCGCTGCGGGCGCCATTGTTTTGCTGCGCATGTAGGGGTGCTCCTGAGCCGACCTCGCGCCGTGCGGACGAGAGGCGCATGAACGGGAGATTACCCAAAGAGGCCGCTCCAGCCGTCGTCGTCATCGTCGGTCTTGGGACCGCGGTCAACATAGAGCTTGTGCGTCTTGCGCTCGGTGATGAACGCGATGAGCATGAACAGGATGATGCCGCCTACGATGAGGATCGCGACCCCGGCGCGGGTCCCGAAGAGAAAGTTAAAAAAAGCGTCCATTCACTACCTTCTCACGTGTGGGCAGATTCTCACCAGTATATACTGGCGTGAGGTTTGAAGAGCGATGAAACTTCCCTGCGTTTATCTGGCGTGCGGGGAAGTTTTGCGAACGGAGAAGATCATGCTCGACATCAAATTTGTGCGCGAGAACCCCGATGCGGTCGACGAGGCAATGGCCAATCGCCAGACCTCGTGGGATCGCGATGCGTTCTTTGCGCTCGACGCGGAGCGCCGCGGCGTCATTGTAGAGGTCGAGGAGCTTCAGGCTAAGCGCAACGCCGCGTCTAAGGAGATCGGCCAGCTCATGAAGGCGGGCGACAAGAGCGCCGCCGAAGCGGCCAAGGCGAGCGTGCGCGAGATCAACGATCGCGTGCAGGGGCTCAACGCGCGCCGCGCCGAGCTCGAAACCCAGCTCAACGACTTTATGGCGCATCTGCCCAATATTCCGTGCGAGGCCACGCCCGTGGGCAAGGACGAGACCGAGAACCCCGAGCGTCGCCGCTGGGGCGCTCCGCGCGACTTTGCCGCCGAGGGCTTTGAGCCCAAGGCGCATTGGGATCTGGGCACCGACCTCGGCATTCTCGATTTTGACCGCGGCTCCAAGCTGGCGGGCGCGCGCTTTACGGTGCTTGCCGGCGCCGGTGCGCTGCTCGACCGCGCTCTCGAGAACTTCTTCCTCAACACGCATATCGCGCGCGGCTTCAAGGAGTTCATCCCGCCGGTAATCGTCAATCGCGAGATCATGTACGGCACGGGTCAGCTGCCCAAGTTCGAGGACGATGCGTACCATACGGGCGAGGATCAGTTCCTCATTCCTACAGCGGAGGTCGCGCTCACCAACCTGCATGCCGGAGAGGTCCTCGACGCCAAGGAGCTCCCGCTGCGCTACACCGCGGGCACGCCGTGCTTCCGCGAGGAGGCGGGCAGCGCCGGCCGCGATACGCGCGGCATCATTCGCCAGCATCAGTTCACCAAGGTCGAGATGGTCAAGTTCGCCAAGCCCGAGGAGTCCGACGACGAGCTCGAGAGCATGGTTGCCGAGGCGGAGTTTATCCTGCAGCAGCTTGGCTTGCCGTATCGTGTGATCAGCCTGTGCACCGGCGACCTGGGCTTCTCGGCGCGTCAGACCTACGATATCGAGGTTTGGCTGCCGAGCTACAACGCGTACAAGGAGATCTCGAGCTGCTCCAACTGCGGCGACTTCCAGGCGCGCCGCGCTCAGATCAAGTACCGCGACCCCGAGCACTTCAAGGGCTCCCGCTTTGTGCACACCCTCAACGGCTCGGGTCTCCCCACCGGCCGCACCATGGCTGCCATCATGGAGAACTATCAGAACCCCGACGGCACCATCACGGTGCCCGAGGTGCTGCGTCCCTACATGGGCGGCATGGAGGTCATCGGCGCGTAAGCGTTCGGTTTCCGAACAACAGACCTGCGCTGGCCCGGGGCTTTGTGCCCCGGGCTTTTTATGCCGCCGGCAGGTGCGTGACCGCCGCCTAATTGCCCCACCGCTCAAAGAAGGCGAGGGCGTTCTCGGCGCAGAGCTTGCGCGTAAGGTCTTCACCGAAGCGCTGTGCGAGAAGCTCCTGGAACGCGGGGATGCGTGCGGCGTCGGCTACGACGTCGGGCGTGTCGCAGCCGTCGAAGTCGCTGCCCAGGGCGATGATGTTCTCGCCGTCGAGCTCGAGCCAGTGATCAATGTGACGCGAGACGTCGTCGAAAGTCGGACGCACCGTAGGCGCGCCGTTTGCCAGGAAGATGTCGGCAAAGTTGAGGCCTACGAGGCCTCCGCGGTCGCGGATCTCGGCAAACTGGCTGTCGGTAAGGTTGCGCGGCGCGCTGCAGACGGCGCGGCTGTTGGAGTGGCTCGCCACAAACGGTCTCTCTGCATGGGCGACCACGTCCGAGAAGCACTCGTCGTTGAGGTGCGAGACATCGAGGATGATGCCTGCCCTCTCGAGCTCCGAGATGACGCGAATACCGGTGTGGCTCATGTGCTCAGAGGTGTTATGGCCGCTGGCGAGCGGACCACGGGCGTTCCACGAAAGCGAGGCCATGAGGATGCCGTCGCTGGCGAGGATGCGGGCGAGCGATGGGTCAAAGCCGAGCATCCGGGCGTTCTCTATGGTGCGGACGCCTGCGACGAGCCCCTGTTCGAGCGTGGGTCTGATATCTGCCGCATGATCCACCAAACGGAGGCGCGAAGAGTTGGCGGCTGCTTGGGCGGCAAGGTCGTCCATAACATGGCGGTAGAACCCCTGCGCGCGCTCGGGCGTGAGTTGGTCGGGGATGTAGCAGGCAAAGCACTGCGCCCACGGAGTGCCGCCGATCTTCTCGAGCGAGATGTGCCCGCGATTGCGTGCGATGCTGCGGATGGCGGCGGGGTTCTCGGCATCGCCGGGACCGTAGGCGTCGATGCCGGTCATAGCTTTAAGGTCGGCAGGGAGCGTTTGCCAGGCGAGGCGGTCCGCAGTGTCTGCATGGAGATCAAAGACAGGATAGGTCATAGCGGCTCCTTCCGCCGGATGGATGGGGCAGAGACGGCACGGTCGTGCCTCGCGCCGTGGCACGACCTGCTGCAAGTATTGTAGCCTCCGGCGAGGACACCTACGCAAAACGTACAGAACATATGTTCGTACTTTGCCCCTTTTTCGTGCTAGCCTGATGGGCAAGGAGGAGCTCGACGTAAGGGGGCGCTTGGTATGAGGAACGACGGCTTGCAGAGCTTTGTGCTGTTCTCGTCACGCGAAGGGGAGGAACGCGTTGATGTGTGGTGCGCGTACGAAGAAGGCAGCGGGCTGAGTGTTGTGGAGCGTCTGGAAGGTTCTCTTGCTCGGTGGTGCTTTGAGGAGAGCCCGCACGTGGTAGAGCTGCGCGTGCCCGAAGCGGTTCTGCCTGCGTTGCTTGCCTATCTCGAGCTGAGCGACGAGGCCCTGCTCCCACGATTCTTTGCACTCGAGTACGGCGAGGCAGATGCCTTGCAGCGCATCAGGGATCTTCTGCGCCGCCTGTGCCTGCCCTACACCGTCCTCGAGGCAGCACCAGCGCGTTGACCGTAGCCTGGGGGGAAGGTGTTTGGGAGAATGTGCTCACAACAGCAAAAAGCCCGGACCTCCAAGAGATCCGGGCTCGCACTTTTGGCCTGCGCCGTACAGGATTCGGCGCATGGCTGGCGCCATCCGCCTTCGCTGCGGGGCCTCCGGCCCCTTGCGCGCTGCGCTGGAAAACGCTCGCGCGTTTCCTCAGCTCCGCGCCTCCAGTAAGGTTCGAATCCTGTACTCGTGAGCTTATAGCAGCAAAAAGCCCGAATCTCTGAGAGATCCGGGCTTGCACTTTTAGCTGGTGCGCCGTACAGGATTCGAACCTGTGACGTACTGATTCGTAGTCAGTCCCTCTATCCAGCTGAGGTAACGGCGCAACTCGCGGTGAATATAATCGCACTGGGTCGGGGTGGTGTCAAGTGGTGTTTTCAAATATGTGGGAATTAAGAAGGCCGCAGGTAAACGGGGGCATCGAACAAGGTTCTCCGCACGTTAATTTTTGCCGTTCGCCGTTACGCCGCTGCGTGAGCCAGGAAGAAGACGGATAATGCTGCTTACTGTAGCCTCAATAATCTGTTCAGCGCCGGGTCAGGGGAGGGTCCTCGTAATGAAGAAGCTGTTGCTTGCGTGCACCGCAGGTATGTCTACGCGTTTGCTGATTCAGCGCCTTCGCAAGGAAGTCTCTGACCGCGCCCTCCCTATTGAGCTCGAGGCTTTGCCGCTGTCCGAGGCCCTTGACCGCGCGCCGTCCGCAGACGCCGTGCTTCTCGGCCCGCAGATCGGGTACGCGCTCGGCGAGATGGAGCGCTCGGTGCACGGTCAGATTCCGGTCGACGTGATCAGCATGCGCGACTACGGCCACCTCAACGCAAAAGGCATCATTGACCACGCGATGGAGATGCTGAGCCTCTCATAGCAGGCAAGCTTAAGCAGGCACGATCCCGGGCGTTTTTGGGCATCCCAGAGATTCCGCAGGCAAACGTATCAAGCAAAAGAATACGCAGCCAACCGCACAAATGGGCCCAATAGGCCTCGCACGTGCGGTCTGCTGCGTATTCTTGTGGCTCGTGTTGGGAGTCGTGAGGCGAGCGCGGCGGGCGCCGGAAGGGCGGACCTGGGCAAGCGGGGGTACGTTAGCCCAGAAGGGCGCCTAGAGCTCAGTCATCAGCAGCGCCATGTAGATGAGTGCCACGACGAACGCTCCGCCGCAGAGCGGGGCGCGGTGGCGCTCGAAGAGCATCGGGTTGTCGTGGGCGCCCATGCCCGTGACCACGTCTTTCTCGACGATGAAGAGCTGGGCAAACATGGCGAGAAGCACAAACGCCGAGACGAGCGTGAGCTTACCGACGACGAACAGGTGCGCCGCAAGCAGCATGAACGGCAGGTTTATCAGGGCGGCGAACCCCCAGCGCGCGCGAGTGGGGGCGCTGGGCAAAACAGCCCCGTCCGCAAGGTCCTCGAGCATGCGCAGGGCTGCGGCGAGCAGGCCGAGCGCGACGGCGGGTAGGAGCGAGGGCGCGTCGAACGTGCCAAGGTAGGCGGCGGTGCCGGCGACCGTCGGCAGGATGCCGCCGAGCAATGCTGCTGCCGCGTAGCGCGCGGCGGGACGCACGCCGCCGCGCACAAGGTGCGCGTTAAGGTAGGCGCCGGCGACCCAGGCGGCCATGCTCACTACTGCCGAGATAGCGCACGGAACGGCGCTGAACGCGCCGGCGTTCCATGCGATGCCCGTAGCGGCAAGGGCGCTGCCGAGCCCGAACGGCACGCTCCGACGGTCGAGCGCGGGGCGCGGCCCGGTGCCGAGCCCTTCTCGGGCACGGGCGAGGGCGCGCTCGTCTACGTCGGGCTTGGGCTTGCGGGCGGCTGCGGCGGCTGCCCGGTTCCTTTTCCTGCGCTTGGACATAGCTTCTCCTCGGAGGCCGTTCTATATGCGTGATCGAGAGCCATGGTAACATGCGCCCGCGTGACGTGGGATTTTGGTGCGTGCGTAGCTTCCGTGCGCGCGTGGTACCATAATGCAACAGTCTCAAACGAGGCGCGGTACGTTTTTGCGCCGCAGCTGGCCGCGTGCCTTGCGGCTGTGCGGCGATGTATGCGGTAGAGGAGGCTTTGCCAAGCATGTGTTTCTCGCTCGATAAGCTCTAGCTGGGTTCGCCACGACCGTACGTCAGGCGGCACGTGCCCGTGCCGATCGTTATCGAACGAAGGGAAGACCCATGCGCGACAAGCTTGAACAGCTCATCACCGCCTATCAGGAGCTCGAGAAGAAGCTCTCGGACCCCTCGGTAGTCTCCAATCAAAAGGAGTACACCCGCCTTGCCAAGGAGCACGCCAACCAGGCGGAGCTCGTAGCCAAGGCCAAGGAGTACCTCTCCGCCCTCGACGACATCGACGTAGCCAAGGAGATGCTCGGCGAGGAGTCAGACCCCGAGGCCAAGGCCATGCTTCAGGCCGACATCGCCGACAACGAGGCAAAGCTTCCCGGGCTCGAGGACGAGATCAAGATCATGCTCATCCCCGGCGATCCGAACGACGAAAAGAACACCATCGTCGAGATCCGCGCCGGCGTGGGCGGCGACGAAGCCGCCATTTTCGCGGGCGATCTCTACAAGATGTACCAGCGCTTCTGCGAGGCCCGCAAGTGGAAGATCGAGGTTCTCGACGCCAGCCCCAACGAGGTCGGCGGCTTCAAGACCATTGAGTTCAAGGTCACGGGCGACAAGGTTTACTCGGTCATGAAGTTCGAGAGCGGCGTGCACCGCGTGCAGCGCGTTCCCAAGACCGAGAGCCAGGGCCGCATCCAGACTTCCACGGCCACGGTGGCGGTGCTTCCCGAGGCCGACGAGATCGACATCCAGATTGACCCCTCCGACCTGCGCGTCGACACCTACTGCGCTTCTGGCCCGGGCGGCCAGTGCGTCAACACCACGTACTCGGCGGTGCGCATCACGCACCTGCCCACCAACACCGTGGTGCAGTCGCAGGAGCAGCGCTCCCAGATCCAGAACCGCGAGGTCTGCATGCAGATGCTGCGCGCCCGCCTCTACGAGATGGAGCTCGAGAAGCAGCAGGCCGAGCTCGGCGCCGAGCGCGCGAGCCAGATCGGCCACGGCGCGCGCTCCGAGAAGATCCGCACCTACAACCAGCCGCAGGACCGCGTGACCGACCACCGCATCGGGTTCAACTCCACCTACAACGGCGTGCTCACGGGCGACGCGCTCGGCAGCGTTATCGAGGCGCTCGCCGCCGCCGACCGCGCCGAGAAGCTCGCGCAGACGGTCTAACGGCTCGTATAGGCTCTCACGCGCCCCGCCCCCTCGGCTGGAGGGAGCGGGGCGCTTCTTTCTCGAAGGGGGACGGCATGGCAGGCGAAACATGGACGATCAAGCGCTGCCTTGACTGGACGCGCGGCTACCTCGAGCGCAAAGGCGACGACAAGGCCCGCCTTGCCGCGGAGTGGCTGCTCACCGCGGCGACCGGCCTTTCGCGCATCGAGCTTTACATGAGCTTCGATCGGCCGCTCGCGCCTGCCGAACTCGAGAAACTCCACGCCATGATCGAGCGCCGCGCCGCCGGCGAACCGTTGCAGTACGTGACCGGCGAGACGTCGTTTCGTCAGATCGACGTGGCGTGCGCACCGGGGGTGCTCATCCCGCGGCCCGAGACCGAGCTTCTCGTTGAGGAGGTGCTCGCGTTCTTGGACGAGGAGGTACTCGGCCGCGAGGATCCGCCGCGCGAGCGCACGGTGATTCCCTGGAACGACGAGGTGGAGGAGAAGCGCATCGAGGAGCTGCGTGCGCGGGAGCAGGCGGCCTCCGAGCCCACCGCCCCTGAGCCCCGCTACTCCGAGGCCGAGGTGTACGGGGCCTCGGGCACGCAGGAAGACGGGGATGGAGCACTCTCCGAGCCGCCTGACGCCCACGAAGCGCCCGAGCAGCGCGCCGAGCCCGAGGCGCGAGGCGACGACGCATCCGCGGATCCCGTTCGCGCGCGCGTGCTCGACGTAGGGTGCGGCACGGGGTGCATCGGGCTCTCGCTTGCTGCGGAGCGCCCGGGGCGCGTTGCGGTGCTCGCCGTAGACATCGCGCCCGAGGCGTGCGCGCTGACAAAGAAAAACCGCGACGCGCTCTCGCTTGCGGGCTCCGTTGCCATTCGTCAGGGCGACCTGCTCGACCCGGTGCGCCCTGCGGAGGAGGGGACTTTCGACGTGCTTGTGTCGAACCCGCCCTATATTCCCCAAGACGTGCTCGCAAAGCTTCCGCGCGAGGTCGCCGACTTTGAACCGTCGCCTGCGCTCGATGGAGGCCCCGATGGGCTCGACGTGTACCGTCGGCTGCTCGGGGGCGCCGCGCGCATTCTCAAGCCGGGCGGGCTGTTTGCCTGCGAGCTGCACGAGACGACGCTCGATGACGCCGCTCTTCTCGCGCGGGAGGCGGGGTTTGCGCAGGTCAGGATCGCACGGGACCTTACCAATAGGCCGCGCTTTGTTTTGGCGCGAACGTCCGAGGGCGTGAACGGTCGGTTGTAAGGGGCGAACGGGACAAAAAACTTCAATTGTCTAATAATTTCCCCTTCACCGAGTTCGTTGCGCCGTTTGCGACCTAAACTGCCCTCCTCCCGTTTACAGGGGAGAATGGTGCGAAAATGATTTGGGGCACACATCGGAAACGGAGGCGCCGGATCGGAATCCGGCCGTAAGAAGGGACGTGGCGGGATGGGCCGCACTTACATAACGAGCGAAAAGACGCCCCACCCGCTAGCGATCGATGAGGTTGCCGAGGTGCTTCTCAACGGCGGCTTGGCGCTGTACCCGACTGAGACCGTTTACGGAATCGGCGTCGCGGTCCGCACGGCAGGCGGGGGTATCTCGCCTGCGTACCCGCGCATCTTCTCCGTCAAGCAAAGAGACGCCTCGCAGACCGTTCCCTGGCTGGTGGGCAGCGTTTCGGCGCTCGAGACTTACGGGCTCGGCATCAACGACGACACGCGCCGCCTTGCCGAGAAGTTTTGGCCGGGCGCGCTGACGCTCATCGTGCGCGCGTCGAGTGCCGTCCCCCGCATCATGCAGGAGGCCGACGGCACCGTTGCGCTGCGCGTTTCGCGCTCGCCGGTGGTTGCCGCCCTCGTGCGCGCCTGCCGCTGCCCGCTTGCCACGACGAGCGCCAACACGCACGGCAGACCTGCCCCTGTTTCGTTCGAGGAGGTCGAGCCCTGCATTCTCGAGGGGGTCGACGTTGCTATCGACAGCGGCGCCACCATGTGCGCCGAAGCCTCGACCATCGTCTCGTGCTTGGACGGAGAGGTGCAGATACTGCGCGAAGGGGCGTTGCCTGCATCCGAGATCATGCGCGTGCTCGGTAAGCCAGTGTCCATCGTCGATTAACGCGCAAAGGATCATCATGCCCATCACATTGCCCGATCTTGGGGCCCTTGCCGGCATCGGTTCGGATCTTGAGCCTCGCAACTCCTACATCATGGCTCTCGACAGCGGCACCACGTCGGTGCGCGCCCTGCTCATCGACGAGTACGGCTGCGTTGTGGCAAGCGCGCGCCGCCCTGTTCACACCATCTACCCGCAGCCCGGCTGGGTCGAGCAGGACCCCACGGAGATTCTCGCCGGTCAGATCGCGACGATGATCGAGGTGCAGTTCAAAAGCGGCATCCATTCCGCCAACATCGCCGCCGTCGGCATTACCAACCAGCGCGAGACCTGCGTCGTGTGGGATCGCGACACCGGCCAGCCCATTACCAACGCCATCGTGTGGCAGTGCCGCCGCACGGCGCCCATCGCCGACGCGCTCGTGGCTGACGGCCTTTCCGACATGATCGTCGAGAAGACCGGCCTCATTCCCGACGCGTACTTCTCGGCCACCAAGCTCAAGTGGATCTTGGAGAACGTGGCGGGCGCGCGCGAGATGGCCGACGAGGGCCGCCTCATGTTCGGCACCATCGACACGTGGCTGATCTTCAACCTGACGGGCGGCACCGTTCACGCCACCGACTACACCAACGCGAGCCGTACGATGCTCTTCAACATCCACACGCTCGACTGGGACGACGATCTGCTCAAGATGCTCGACATCCCGCGCTCGCTGCTGCCCGAGGTGCGTTGGAGCTCCGGCGACTTCGGTCATGTTTCGAGCGAGGTCATGACGCACATGCCGCCCATTGCGGGTGTTGCCGGCGACCAGCAGGCCTCGCTGTTCGGGCACTGCTGCTTTGACGAGGGCACGGCAAAGACCACCTACGGCACCGGCGCCTTCGTGCTCATGAACACCGGCGACCGCGTGGTGCGATCGCGCCGCGGCCTGGTGTCGACGATCGGCATCGCCGCGGACGAGAAGATCTCCTATGCCCTCGAGGGCTCGATCTTCCAGGCGGGGTCGGTCATCGACTGGCTGCGCGACGGACTCGGAATCATCGACGATCCGGCCGAGACGTCGGCCATCGCTGCGTCTCTTCACGACAACGGCGACTGCTACCTGGTGCCCGCGTTCACCGGGCTCGGCGCCCCGTGGTGGGACTCCTCGGCGCGCGGGCTCATCTGCGGGCTTGCCCGCGCCTCCAACCGGGCGACGATCGTCCGCGCGGCTTGCGAGTCACTCGCCTACCAGGTGTACGACGTGCTCGAAGCCATGGAGGCCGACTCGGGCATGCGGCTCGGGAGCCTGTCGGTCGACGGTTCCGCCTCGCGCAACGACTTCATCATGCAGTTCCAGGCGGATCTTCTCCAGATCCCCATCGAGCGCGCCGCCGAGGTCGAGACCACGGCGCTCGGCGTGGCGTACCTGGCAGGTTTGGCCGTGGGATACTGGGAGAGCCGCGAGGAGCTTATTCAGAACCGCGAGGAGATCTGCTCCTACTGGCCGGGAACGGCCCTCGACGCGCGCGCCCGGGCGCTTCGCGGTTGGCGCGAGGCGGTTGCGCGAGCGCGCACCCAGGCGGTAAAGTAGCATGCACAACGAACGCCCGCAGGCCTCTGCGGGCGCTTTTCGTATTGAGGAGGTAAGCGCCATGGCGCAAGCTGAGGAGAAAGACGCGCTGCTGCGAGGGGTTCCCGCATGCGGCTGCTGCGGCAGCGAGGCGGATGCCGCGTCGTCCGTGCCGTACCGCAATTACGTGCGCCCCTCGTGGGACAACTACTTCATGCAGATCGCCGACGCGGTGGCCACGCGCTCCACGTGCCTGCGCCGCCATGTGGGCGCCGTTCTCGTTGCCGACAAGCGCATCTTGGCAACGGGGTACAACGGCGTTCCGGCGGGCATCGCCCATTGCTCGAAGGTGGGCTGCCTGCGCGAGCGGCTGGGCATCCCCTCGGGGGAGCGCCACGAGCTGTGCCGTGGTCTGCACGCCGAGCAGAACACGCTCATCCAGGCGGCGCGCCACGGAGGCATTGCCACCGACGGGTCGACCGTGTACTGCACCGCGCATCCGTGCGCCCAGTGCACGAAGATGCTCATCAACGCCGGCGTGAAGCGCATCGTCTACCGCGACTCCTACCCCGACGAGCTCTCGGCGGCTCTGCTCAAGGAGGCGGGCGTAGAGCTCTGCCACTTCGAGGACGATCCGGGCGGACCTGCCGTCCCTACGACCGATGCTTGAGTTCGGCCTCCGTCACCTGCCCTTGGTCGGGGCGGGGGCGCTTGTCGGGGCGCTCGCCTCCTTGCCGCTCGTGCTCGTGCTCGAGCCGGTGCTTCGCGGCCGGCGCGAAGCCAGCTTCGGCAAGGGCGGGCTTGCTCTCGCGGTCTCGTTCGCTGTGCTGCTCGCGTCGTTTCTCGTCGTTTACGTGCTGTTTGGTTACGACGCTGTTGCGTTTGCGGCGGGGCTTGTGGCGGGCTTCGTTGTCGTATGGCTCGCCGTGGCAATTCGCGTTATCATGCTACCTTAACCCAGCAGTGAGCTGCGCAATGCGCTGCTTCTGTGAAGGCGCGGGGCTCTTGGTATAGAATAGCCCGCGTCGTATCCGAGCTAGGAGGTATTGGTCCGTGGATGCTTTTGCCGCGCTCCCCGAGGAGATCAACCATCTGGTTGCCGAGTTCTCTTCGGCGCCCGTTGCCGGTGATCTGACCGTCGGGCTCACGCAGTACTCGTTCTGGCTGCTTGTTGCGGCCGTTGTGTTCGCGGTCGTGATGGCCGTGTTCGTGAAGAAGCAGACGCTGGTGCCTCACGGCGTGTTCGTCAACGGCGTGGAGTACCTGATCGAGTACGTTCAGAACGACGTCGCCAAAGGCGTGGTCGGCACCGGTTGGCGCCGTCACTTCCCGTTCTTGGCCACCATCTTCCTCTTCATCCTGATCAACAACTTCATCGGCCTTATCCCGGGCTGCAAGCCGGGCACGGGCGCTATCGGCTGCACGGCGGCGCTCGCGCTCGTGACCTTCGTGTACTTCGTGTACTTCGGCTGCAAGAAGCACGGCGTCATCGGGTATCTCAAGAGCCTCGCTCCCGCCGGCGTCGCTTTTCCCATGAATGTGTTCGTGTGGGTTATCGAGGTCTTCTCGCTGCTGCTGCGCCCCATCACGCTCGCCATCCGTCTGTTCTGCAACATGTTCGCGGGGCACATCGTCATGGGGTCGTTCTCCATCATGGCCGCCATCTTCGCCGAGCCTGTGCTCGAGCACTTCAGCGCTATGAGCGCAGTGGGCGCGCTCCCGAGCTTGGCCTGGCTCGCGATCCTGCTCATCATCTACGCAGTCGAGCTCATCGTCGGATTCGTGCAGGCCTACGTGTTCACGGTCCTCGCGGCGGTCTATATTCAGATCGCGGAGGCCGAGGGGCACTAGCCTCGCCACGCGCATCAGGTGATACGGGCTCTTCGGCCCTTGTCATAGCTTTGGTATCTTGCGCCAGACGGCGCTCGTTAAAGGAGGAATTGTGGGAGTTATCGGTTACGGTCTCGGTGTTATCGGCGCTGGTCTGGCCATCGGCCTCGCTGCTTTTGGCGCTACGAGCGCTATGGCGCGCCAGCCTGAGATCCAGGGTCGCGCCTTCACTGTCTTCATCCTGGCGTCCGCCTTCACCGAGGCGCTCGGCCTCATCGGCTTCGTCGTCACGCTGATCTCCTAGGGAAGTCTTCGCATCGTATCCCAGAAGGAGCAGACTATGAAGCTTATCAACCGTGCGGGACGGGCGGCCGCCCTCGTCGGGGCGGCGGGCCTTCTGGCCCCGGTTCCCGTCTTTGCCGAGGAGTCGGCGGGCGGGGCGTCCATCCTCATCCCCAACATGGCGGAGTTCATCCCGGCGCTTATCGCGTTCCTCATCATCCTCGTGGCGCTCGCCAAGCTCGCTTGGCCGTCGGTGCTCTCGATGATGGACGAGCGCAGCAAGCGCATCGAGGAGAGCCTCGCCGACGCCGAGGCGGCAAAGCAGGCCGCAGCTGCCAAGCGCCGCGAGGCCGACCAGATCGTGGCCGACGCGCGCCGCGAGGCTGCTGACATCGTGCTCGAGGCCCGCCGCGACGCCGAGTCGGAGCGCGCCCGCATCATCGGCAACGCGCACGACGAGGCAACCGCCCTCATCGCCCGCGCTCACGAGAACATCGAGGACGAGCGTCGCGCCGTGTACGCGAGCTCCGCGGAGACCGTTGCCAACCTCGCCGTCGAGGTTGCCGGCCGCATCCTGAACGAGCGCCTCGACGAGGCGGAGCAGCGCAAGCTGATCGAGAAGTACACCGAGCAGGTCGGGAGCCTCAATGGCTAGCCGCGCGGAAGACCGCTTGCTCGAGACCTATGCGCGCACGCTGCTCGAGGCCTCAAAGACCGAGGGGCGCCTGTTTGAGAACCTGCGCGACCTCGAGGTCATCGCCAACGCGAGCCCCGAGGTCATGGCGACGGTCGAGACGATCGATCGCCGCGGCGACTCCGCGCTGATCAAGAAGGTTTGCGAGCGCTTCCGCGAGCTCGTGGAGACGGACGACGACGTCGTGGGCGTTGAGGTGACCACCGCGGTCCCGCTCGATGACCACCTGCGTTCCGTCATCACCAAGAAGTGCGAGAACGATTTTGGCGGCAGGGAAGTCTTTTTGATCGAGCACGTCGATCCGCAGATCATCGGCGGCATCGTGCTCGAGGCCCGCGGCAAGCGCCGCGACGTCTCGGTGCGCACGCAGCTTGCCGCTGCGCGCGACGTGCTGGCCCAGCCGCTTGACGAACATGAGGGGGGTGCTGCGTAAATGGCAGAAAAACTGAACGCCGAGAACATCGCGCGGGCGCTCGAGAAGCGCCTCGACGGTCTCGCGGCGACGGTTAACACCCAGGAGCTTTCGACGGTTTCCGAGGTGGGCGACGGTATCGCCCGCATCTCGGGCCTGAAGAGCGCCATGGCCGGCGAGCTTCTCGAGCTCAAGAGCTCGACCACGGGCGCCACGGTGTACGGCCTCGTGCAGAACCTTGAGGCAGACGAGGTCGGCGCGGTTCTTTTCGGCGACGTCGAAGCCATCAAAGAGGGCGACGAGTGCCGCACGACCGGCCGCATCATGGACATCCCTGTCGGCAGCGCTATGCTCGGCCGCGTCGTCAACCCGCTCGGTCAGCCGATCGACGGTCTCGGCGACATCCATACGACCCATCGTCGTCCCATCGAGTTCAAGGCTCCCGGCATCATCGAGCGCACGCCGGTGTGCGAGCCCGTTCAGACGGGTCTTCTCGCCATCGACTCCATGATCCCGATCGGCCGCGGCCAGCGCGAGCTCATCATCGGCGACCGCAAGACGGGCAAGACCGCCATCGCCGTCGACGCCATCATCAACCAGCGCGGCAAGGACATGATCTGCATCTACGTCGCGATCGGCCAGAAGGCCTCCACGGTCGCAGCGATCCGCGAGACGCTGTCCAAGCACCATGCGCTCGACTACACCGTGATCGTCTCCGCGTCCGCCGCCACGTCGGCGCCGCTCCAGTACATCGCGCCCATGGCGGGCGCCGCCATCGGCGAGTACTTCATGACGCGCGGCAAAGACGGTCACCTGGCGCACAAGGGCAACGAGGGCAAGCACGTCCTCGTCGTTTATGACGATCTGTCCAAGCACGCCGTCGCGTACCGCCAGATGTCGCTGACGCTGCATCGTCCGCCGGGACGCGAGGCGTACCCGGGCGACATCTTCTATCTGCATTCGCGCCTGCTCGAGCGCGCCTGCAAGCTCTCCGAGGACCTCGGCTCCGGCTCCATGACGGCGCTTCCGCTCATCGAGACCCAGGACGGCGACGTTTCGGCCTACATCCCCACCAACGTGATCTCCATCACCGACGGTCAGATCTACCTGCAGTCGGACCTGTTCTTCCAGGGCCAGCGCCCGGCTGTTGACGTAGGCATCTCGGTGAGCCGCGTGGGCGGCGCCGCCCAGGTTAAGGCCATGAAGCAGGTGGCCGGCAACCTGCGCCTCGACCTCGCTTCCTACCAGGAGCTCGCGGGCTTCGCACAGTTCGGCTCCGATCTCGACGCTGCCACTCAGAAGCAGCTCACCCACGGCTCTCGCATGACCGAGCTGCTCAAGCAGCGCCGCTTCATGCCCTTCGACGTGGTCGATCAGATCGCGGCTCTCTACGCCGGCAACCGCGGCGTGCTCGACGACCTCGAGCTCTCGGAGGTCCTCGACTTCCGTACCGGGCTCATCGAGTACCTGCATTCGTCGGTTCCCGCCGTTATGCAGCGCCTGAATACCGAGAAGATCGAGGGCGACCTCGACGAGAAGCTCGGCGCCGCGGTCGACGCGTACAAGCAGCGTTACCTCGAGACGCATGCCGGCGCCAAGGCGCCGCAGGCGACCGGGGAAGACGAGGAGAACTAGGCTCTATGTCTAACCTTCGCGAGATAAAAAAGCGCATCTCGTCGGTCAAGAGCACCGAGCAGATCACGCGCACGATGGAGATGGTCTCCACGGCCAAGATCCGCCGTGCGCTGGAGCGCGCGAAGGCTGCCGAGCCGTACAAGAAGGCCATCACCGACGTTATGTTCACGGTCGCGGGCGATGCCGGCGTAGCCGAGGAGAACCCGGTGTTTGCCGTGCGCGGCGACGAGCGCAACGTGCTCGTGGTCGCCATCGCGTCGGATCGCGGCCTTGCCGGCGGATTTAACGTGAACGTCGAGCGCGAGGCGGAGCGCATCTACCGCCGCTGCGCCAACAAGGGCGCGCGCTGCGAGATCATCGCGTGCGGACGCAAGCCCGCCGAGTACTTCAAGAGCCGCGGCATCCGCTGCGCTATGAGCTTTGCGGGGGAGTCCGCGGCGCCTACGTTCGAGAGCGCGAAGATGATCGCCACGTACGCTCGCGACGGCTACGCGGCGGGGGATATCGACCGCATCGTCGTTATCTACCATCATGCCAAGAACCGCGTCGACCAGGAGCTGCGCTGCGAGCAGCTGCTTCCGCTCGACAGCGAGGCCGTTGCGTACGCGCGCGGGCCGCGCGCCACTGCCGCCGACGCGCCTCAGCGCATCGCGTCCTCGTTTGCCTTCGAGCCCTCTGCCTCGCACGTGCTCGACCACCTGATCCCGTCCTACATTCTGACGGTCGTTCATCAGGCGCTTATCGACTCTGCGGCCGCAGAGCAGGGCGCGCGCCGCAAGGCAATGCACTCGGCGACCGAGAACGCGACGCAGATCGTCGCGACGCTCACCCGCACGTACAACCGCGTGCGTCAGGCTTCCATCACGACCGAGATCAACGAGATCGTCGGTGGTGCTTCTGCATTGGAGGAATTCAATGGCTGATACTATCGCCGCCAAGAAGGCGGCAGCGCCCGAGCGCGACGCGCGCAGCGCCGGCACCGGCCGCATCGTGCGCATCATCGGCCCGGTTGTGGACGTTAAGTTCGTCGGCGCGGTGCCTGCGATCTACAATGCGCTCGTCGTTGAGGACGAGACGCCCATCGGGCATGTCAAAACCCTGCTCGAGGTCGAGTCCCAGCTTCCGGGCGGCGTGGTGCGCTGCGTGGCCATGTCGTCTACCGACGGTCTGCAGCGCGGCCTCGAGGCCCACGATACCGGCAGTCCCATGCAGATGCCGGTCGGCCCGGGTACGCTCGGCCGTATCTGGAACGTCATGGGCGAGCCCGTCGACGGCAAGCCGATGCCCGAGATCTCGGACTACTATCCCATCCATCACCCCGCTCCGAGCTTCGAGGAGCTGACGACCGAGACCGAGATCTTCGAGACCGGCATCAAGGCCATCGACCTGCTCGAGCCCTACATCCGCGGCGGCAAGACGGGTCTCTTCGGCGGCGCCGGCGTAGGCAAGACGGTGCTCATCCAGGAGCTCATCAACAACCTCGCCCAGGAGCACGGCGGCACGTCGGTGTTCACCGGCGTCGGCGAGCGCACGCGCGAGGGCACCGACCTGTACCTCGAGATGGCCGAGTCCGGCGTTCTCGAGAAGACCTGCCTGGTCTACGGCCAGATGAACGAGCCGCCGGGAGCCCGTCTGCGCATCGGCCTTGCGGGCCTCACCACCGCGGAGTACTTCCGCGACCGCGGCCAGGACGTGCTGCTGTTCATCGACAACATCTTCCGCTTCTCTCAGGCGGGCTCCGAGGTCTCGGCCCTTCTCGGCCGCATGCCCTCGGCCGTTGGCTACCAGCCCACGCTCGCAACCGAGATGGGCGACCTGCAGGAGCGCATTACCTCGACCAAGACCGGTTCCATCACGTCGGTCCAGGCCGTCTACGTTCCCGCCGACGACCTCACCGACCCGGCTCCGGCAACGACCTTCACCCACCTCGACGCCCAGACCGTCCTTTCGCGCTCCATCGCGTCGCTCGGCCTGTATCCCGCCATCGACCCGCTCGCGTCCTCGTCCGACGCGCTCGACCCCACGATCGTGGGCGAGGAGCACTACCGCGTGGCCACAAGGGTTCAGGAGATCCTGCAAGAGTATTCCGACCTCCAGGACATCATCGCGATTCTCGGTATGGACGAGCTCACCGAGGAGCAGCGCCTGACCGTGAGCCGTGCGCGCAAGCTCCAGCAGTTCCTCTCGCAGTCGTTCCACGTTGCCGAGAAGTTCACGGGCAACCCGGGCGTGTACGTGCGCGTCGAGGACACGGTGCGCAGCTTTGCCGAGATCGTTGACGGCAAGTGCGACGACCTGCCCGAGCAGGCGTTCCGCTACGCCGGCACCATCGAAGACGTGCGCGAGCGCGCCGCGAAGATGGAGGGGAAGTAGGCCTATGGACCTGCAGGTCGTATGCCCCGAGAGCAGCGAGTTTGACGGCCATGCCGCCTACGTCGCCCTTCCTGCGACAACGGGCGAGATGGGCGTTTTGCCGCGCCATGCGAGCGAGATCTGCACGCTCCGGCCCGGTTACGTGCGCATCTCCGAGCAGCGCATGGGTACGACAGACCGCGTGATCGCCGTTGACGAGGGCTATGCCGAGATCACGGCCGACCGCGTCATCATCCTCACCGAGCGCGCTCAGGACATGGCGCACGTGGACCGCGCCGAGGTCAATGACCGGTTGAGCGGCCTTCAAAACCGGCTTGAGGCGTGTGCACCCGATGATGCCCGCCGCGCGTACCTGCTGAGCGAGATCGCATGGTGTAAACTCTTGCTCGCGTACAAAGGGTAGGCGAAGAACATATTCGCTTTGATATTCGTGCCCGGAGAAGCGCTTCTCCGGGCACGTTCGGTTTATAGGAGATCCCTATGGAGATTATCCGAGTCGAAGGCGGCCATGCCCTCGGCGGTACGGTCGAGGTTGCCGGTGCCAAGAACTCAGCGCTCAAGCTGATGGCAGCCACCTTGCTCGCGCCGGGCGTCACGACGCTGACGAACGTCCCCAATATCTCGGACGTTCATATCATGGGCAAGGTGCTCAAGCACCTGGGCTCCACCATTGAGGTTGTCGACGAGCATACGCTGGTCATCGACACCTCGAACGTCTCCACGTGGGAGGCTCCTTACGAGCTCGTGGCAAAGATGCGCGCGTCGACGGCGGTCATGGGTCCCTTGATCGGCCGTTTTGGCAAGGCGGTTATCGCCATGCCCGGCGGTTGTAACATCGGCGCCCGCAAGATGGACCTTCACATCCTCGGTCTTGAGGCGCTGGGCGTTCAGTTTGTGAACGACCACGGCTATCTGCACGCCGAGGCACCCGAGGGGCTCAAGGGCACGACGGTCTCGCTCGCGTTCCCGAGCGTCGGCGCAACCGAGAACCTCATCATGGCGGCGGTCCGCGCGCACGGCACCACGGTCATCGACAACGCCGCGCGCGAGCCCGAGATCGTCGACTTGGTGCGCATGCTCAACGAGATGGGCGCCCGCATCACGGGCGGCGGCACCCCGGTCATTGAGATCGAGGGCGTCGAGGAGCTCCATCCGGTGCAGCATCGCGTTGTGGGCGACCGCATCGAGGCGGGCACCTTCCTCGTTGCCGGCGCGTTGACGGGCGACGAGCTCGAGGTGACCGGCTTTGCTCCGATTCATCTCGCCATGGTGCTCAAGAAGCTCGAGCTCATGGGCGTTCAGATCGAGCAGACCGCGACCGGAGCGATCGTGCGTCGTACGGGCAAGATCCTGCCGACCGATATCCAGACGCTGCCGTTCCCGGGCTTCCCGACCGACATGCAGGCGCAGGTCCTCACGCTGGCGGCTCTCGCCCAGGGTTCCTCGGTCATCACCGAGAACATCTTCGAGAACCGCTTCATGCTGGCAAGCGAGCTCATGCGCATGGGCGCTGACATTCGCATTGAGGGGCACCACGCGCTCGTGCGCGGCGTCGACGGCTTCTCGGGCGCCCAGGTGGCTTCGCCCGACCTGCGCGGCGGCGCGGCCCTGGTCCTCGCCGGTCTGGTTGCAGACGGCGTGACCGACGTTTCGGCGATTCACCATATCGACCGCGGCTACGAGAACTTCGTAGGGAAGCTGCGTGGGATCGGCGCCCATGTGGAGCGCCTCACCGTCCCGGATGACGACGACAGCGACTTCTAACCGAGGCAGGCCCCATGGCTTTTTGG
>CASEEV010000019.1 GCA_949287065.1 uncultured Collinsella sp. | reverse complement strand
GGCGTCCATGCCGGTGTGCGCGCAGAGCTTGGCGGGCATGGTGTAGGTGAGCTCGGGGTCGACGATGGCCACGTCGGGCGTGATCTCAAAGTCGGCGATCGGGAACTTGATGCCCTTGGAGTAGTCGGTGATGATCGAGAAGGCCGTGACCTCGGTGGCCGTGCCGGAGGTTGAGGAGATGGCACAGAAGTGGGCCTTGGTGCGGAGCTTGGGGAGGCCGAAGACCTTGCACATGTCCTCGAAGGTGGTCTCGGGGTACTCGTACTTGATCCACATGGCCTTGGCGGCGTCGATCGGCGAGCCGCCGCCGATAGCGATGATCCAGTCGGGCTCGAACTCGGACATGACGGCAGCGCCGTTCATGACGGTCTCGACGGACGGGTCGGACTCGACGCCCTCGATCAGCTTGACCTCGAAGCCAGCTTCCTTGAGGTCCGCCTCGACGTCCTGCAAAAAGCCGCCGCGACGCATGGAGCCGCCGCCCGTGACGATGACCGCGCGCTCGCCCTTGAGGTTCTTGACCTCGTGGCGGGCGCCCTCGCCAAAGTACAGGTCACGCGGGTTGGTGAAACGTCCCATAGTTCCTCCCTAACTACAAGCCCCTATACATAGGTATATAGTTGACGGGGACGGGCCTCATCCCCGTGCAATCCCAGTACCGGTCGGCAGACATCCGGACGCCGCGCGCCCCGTCCCCGACCGTCGCGTATTGTACCCAGCGCCCGCCGCCCTTACGCCCCGAATGCCCCGGCAATCAGGCAAAATGCCGCCCCAGGAGGTTACGTGAGCGCACCCGCAGCCGAGAAGAACCGCCGCCCGCGCCCGGGCGACCTCGCGCTCATCGCGCTTACCGTTGCTGCAGCGCTCGCAGGCGCGATCTGGCTTAGCGCGCAGGGCGCGGGCACGGGTGCCCAAGACGGGCTCGTGGTGGTTTGCCAGAGCAAAGACGGCTTTTACCGCGTCGATCCGCTCGACGAGGACGTGATGTACACGGTCTCCACGCCAAACGGCTACAATAACGTGACCATTGCCGACGGCGCGGTGGATGTGACCTCGGCCGACTGCAGCAACCAGGTGTGCGTGAACACCGACCCCGCTTCGCAGCCAGGCGAGCAGATCGTCTGCCTCCCCCACGAGGTGGTCATCGAAGTCGCGCGCGACCCCGCCGACGTGGCGCCGCTTTCCTAGCCGAGAAGCGCGGCTGCGTCGTCCGGTACCGTGCCCGCCCGGCGTCGCGTGCCGGCGCTTCTCGCACCGCAGCCGCCTCAAGCCCCGCCCTCGACCGAAAGGAGCTGACATGGCCTTTGATCCCCTGCAGGAAGACTGCCTGCGCCTGATCTTCCGCTCCATGCAGCGCGAGGGCATCTACCCGCTCGAGAACAGCGCCTACATCGAGGCTGCCATGGAGCGGTTTCAGGAAGACCCCGGCGCGCTCATCCGCACCGACGAGGACCGGGCGTTCCATCTCATGGCCAAGGCCACCGAGATCATCGACTACCGCCTGCCCTTCATCTCGAACGACGAGCAGGCCGACGCCGAGCTCGCCCGTGCCGAGGGCCTCCTCAACGAGGCAGCCGCGCTCGACCCGGAAAACCGCGATGCTGAGCGCATGCTCGTGGCGATAAAGGCCCCGACCAACGAGGAGTACTTCCGGTTCCTTGCGGACCGCGAGCCCGAGGTGGCCGCCGAGGCCGAGAAGCGCGTGGCGCAGGCATCGACCGTGTACGAGCGCGAGTACGCCCATGACCTGGGCCTGCGCCCGTACCTGCGCTGGCTTGCGGCGCTCGCCTCGAAGGCGCTCATTGCCGGGCGCTACCACGTGACGCTCGACGCTGCCGCCAAGAGCCTCGCGCTCGCCCCAGACGACCCCGCGGACGTGCGTTTTACCGCGCTCATCGCGCTCGCCAAGCTCGAATGCAGCCCGCAGGAGCTCGAGGAGCTCCGCACCCAGCATGTGCCGGCGTTTTTGGCGCGTTCCCAGCCCGACCCCTGGAGCCTCCTGGCTCGGATGGCCGTTCACTACAAGGCGCTCGACTACGACGGGGCCGACCGCGCGCTCGCCGAGATCTTCTCGCTCGTGCCCAACGCGGCGCGGGCGCTGTATTACCAGACCGAGTTCCCCGACGGCGTGTACGCCCGCGTGCACGTAGAGCCCGGCACCGAGGACGAGCTCATTCTCGCGCTGAGCGAGTGCACCGTGCTGCTGCAGGAAGGGCTCGGCGCGCCCGAGGCGGCCCCGCTTGCCGCGTGGGTCGGCTCGCACCCGCTCGTCGAACGCGGCATGGAGGCGCTCGACCGCGCCGGCCGCGCCCACCCCGCACAGCCCAACCTGGAAGGCGGTAACTGATGGAACCCCGCGCCTACCTTCCGATTGTCCTCGAGGCCGAGTACGCTGCGGCGCATCCCGACCTCACGCCGGCGGCGCGGGAGCTCCTGCACGAAGAGGTTCCCCAGCACCCCGAGCGCTACGTGACCTCGCCGCGCGCCGAGGCGCTCGTTGCCTACGCGCAGGCGCACCGCGACCTCATGCGCGGCATCGACCGCATCATCGACCTGCCCGAAGAGGAGTTCACCGCGCGGCGGCTCGAGCTGTTTGCCGCCGTGGGGTCGCGCCTCAAAGACGCGCTGCGCTGCGACCCCGACTGCTTTGAGGCGCAGCTCCTCATGACGCTGCTCGCCGACACCGACCTCGACAGCTGCCTGCACGACCTGCTCATCTTGGAACACGAGGTTCTCGAGCGCCTGCACGCCGCCTACCCCGCCTTCGACGAGGACGCCCCGCACCTGTGGCGCACAAGCGAGCCCGCCGCGGGCGAGAACCACGCCGCTTTGGGTGCTGCGGCGAGCGCGCCTCAAAACCGCACGCAGCCTCCCGCCGGCCCCGAGGAGGCGGCCGCCCTCACGAGCTCCAACCCGGTGCTTATCGCCTGGCTCCACACGCTCGAGGCCATCTCGGGCTTCTGCCTGCAAAGCGCGCGCTACCGGGCGGCGCTTCGCTACGCGCAGATCGTGGGCCGCGCCTGCGGCTACCCCAACTGTGCGTTTGGCACGGAGCTTCTCGCCTACGCGCGGCTTGAGGACGAGGACGCGTTCTTTGCCTGCGCGCGCGCCTACAACGAGAACCACCCGGACGAGGGGCCTGTGGAAGACACGCCGTGGTACCTGTTTGGGCGCGCGCTGCTGCTTTACAAGCTCGGCAAGATGCGCCCGGCAGCACGCGCGATCAAGGACTTTGCGGCACGCACCTGCGGTGGCGCCTACTTTCTCACCATGCCGGTTTACCACGTGCCCTACCTGCCCGCTCGTCCCGAGCCCACCGAGCCGTGGGAGCGCGCGCACCAGGCGCTCTTTGAGGCCGACGGCATGATCGTCGACGTGCCCGACTTTGCGCAGTGGGCGGAGGGCTTTGACGAGGTTCGCCGCGCCGCCGACCGCTTTGCCGATACGTACGGCTTCGAGTGAGCTTCTCGCCGTGCCCCGGCGTTGGGGCGCTGGCGCGACGACGCGCCGGGAGGGCGGAACCTGAAGCAGCCTGCCGGGGCAGTGCCGGCGCGGCGGAGCCGAGCGCAACCCGTCGAAGCCCTCCTCCTGCCCCGGTCCGCCAGGGCGGCTGCACGCGATGTTTGCTAAACTGAACGGTTGCACACATACGCGACTCGAGGAGGGCCCGTGCCCGGATTCTCGCTCAAAAACAAGGTGACCGTTCACTACGTCGGCAGCTTTGACGACGGCGACGTGTTTGACTCGACCCTCGACAAGGATCCGCTGACGTTTATCGAGGGCAACCACGAGGTGATCCCCGGCTTCGAGCTCGCCGTGCTCGGCATGCAGCCGGGCGAGACCAAGAAGGTGCACCTCGACCCCAAGGACGCCTACGGCATGCCGCGCGCCGACCTTATCATGCAGGTTCCGACCTCGCAGGTTCCCAACGCCGACGACCTGGTAGTGGGACAGATGATCTACCTTATGAACGGCGACGGCTACCAGCAGCTCGCGCGCGTGCACAGCGTTCAGGACGACGGCCTCACGATCTTTGACCTCAACCATCCCATGGCCGGCGTGCCGCTCAACTTTGAGATCACGCTCATTGCCCGCGAGCCGGCAGACCAAGCCGAGGCAGCCGACGCCGAGGGCAACGCGTAGCGCGTCGGCGCAAAGCGCGCGCCGCCAACATGTGAGAGGGGAAACATGGGAGCTCTGACACCCGAGAAGGGCCTGCTCTGCGCAGGATGCCCGCACCGCGGGGCGTACCTCGCAGCCAAGGAATCCGTGCGCGGCAAGCGAGGCGCGGTGGTGTGCGGCAACGTTGGCTGCGCCGCCGTGGGCTTTATGTACCCGGGCGCCGCAACCTGCCTGGGCGGCATGGACCGCCTCCCTGCCCGCTACCGCACAGAGGTGCCCGAAGGCGCGCCAACCTGCGTGCACTTTGTGCGCGACACCGACCTGCGCGCCGCCTGGGCGTCGTGCGGCTCGAGCTTCTCGGCAGATGCGCTTGCCCGCGAGGCTGCCTCGTGCGTGCTCGGCGTGCTCGCCTCGAGCGCTGCCGTGGTGTCGCAAAGCGCCCTGCAAGAGCTGGGCGAGAAGCTCCTTGCCCAGGGATTCGGCACCGTGGTCATCGTCGACCCGCTCGACCAGGAACGCTCGCGCGAGATGCTCGGCGCCTGTCTCGAGCAGCGCGGTGCCTCCGCCGTGATCTTTGCCTCGCCGTGCGTGCTGCTGCAAGACGGCCCCGACCGGCTTGAGCCCGCCGAGATCGACCGGTACCTGTGCGCGCGCTGCAACCGCTGCCAGCAGGCAACCGGCTGCCCGGCGATCTCGTTTGCGGAGGGCGTGTTTGCCATTGACCCCGCGCGTTGCGCCGGCTGCGACCTGTGCGTCAGCGCATGCCAGTCGCGCGTCATCTATACGCCGCGCCTGCGCATGACGCCCGAGGAGCGCTCAGCGCTGCGCTACGAAGCCGCCCGGAGGTAGGATGCCGAGCAGGGCGTGCCCGCCCGAACAGGGCGCGTCTGCCACAGATCGACAAGCGAACGGCCTGCCGCGTGGAGCAGCAGGCCGTTTTTCTCGGCGGCGGGTCTTGATCCTTCTGCGTAGCAGCCCTGCGGGGGATAGCCTGGGGCGGCGGCTCCCCTCGGCCGATTCCTGCAGCCGTTCTTCTCGGCTGCACTTCTCAGCTGCACTTCTCGGCCGCACTTCTCGGCCGCCGAAGGTCCGGACCGCGCAGAAACGCAAGCTCCCCGAGCGAGCGGTCGAGACATCTTTTACGCATCCGCGAACGCTTGACGCAACGGCGAACGCTTTGAAGCAAAAATACCGCCGCAATCGTTCGCGGATGCGTCAAGCGTTCGCATCTGCGTAGAACGATCGTAGTTGCGTAGAGAATTGCCGGCAGCCCTATCGCGCGGCGAGCGCGCAACGGATAAAAGCCGCTACGCTCGTGCGTCAGCGCCGGAGCCGAGCGCAGCGAGGGCTCGCCGCACGCTGCGGCCGACCGCCACGCCCACGGCGAGCTTGACCGCGTCGGGGATGATAAAGGGGATAACCGCTGCCGCCAGCGCCGCCGGCAGCGCCATACCCGTAACCGTCATGAGCTGGATCGTGCCCAGCACGTAGGCCACCGCAAGCAGCGCCGCAACAGCGAGCCCCTCGCGCAGCACCTGCGGCACACGCGCCGGCAGGGCAAGGATCAGCTCCGCTGCCACCATGCCCACCAAGAAGCCCCAGAGATATCCGCCGGTTGGGCCAACGATCTGCGCGATGCCGCCGCCGAAGCCCGAGAACACCGGCAGGCCAACGGCGCCGATCAAAAGATACACCGCGATAGTCGTCAGCGCCTCGCGCCGGCCGACGGCCACCGGGATCATGGCGAGAACCATGGTCTGCAGCGTAAAGGGAACGGCACCGAGCGGGATCGTTACCCAAGCGCTCACCGCGAGAAGCGCAACCAGCACTCCGCAGCGTGTGATCTGACGGGCGGTCATACGAGCAAGTCCTTTCTCGCAGCATGCGTTTTGCGGCTGCGCGGCGCGATCTTTGCGGCAAGCGTGCGAGAACGCCGGATCGGCCGGGCGCAGCGACCATCAGTCTAGCGAGTTGCCCGCGCAGGTGCCCACGTAAACGCCTCGCTTGTGCAACTTTTCTCAAGCATTTTCCCAAGTAGCGCTTGCGTGTCGCGTTTGGTATACTTCATCTGCTACAGGCCCCCATCGTCTAGTGGCCCAGGACATCGCCCTTTCAAGGCGGCAACACGGGTTCGATTCCCGTTGGGGGTGCCAGAGATCGCAAGCCCAGATACCTGCGGGTACCTGGGCTTTTTGCTGCCGTGCGCCGGGAATCGAACCCCGCTGGGGGAGCGAGCGTCAAGCAAACGCGGAGCGTTTGCAGCGAGCGCGCGAGGGCGCTTGCGCCCGAGCGAAGGCGAGCGCCGCCGAGGCGCACGCCGATTCCCGTTGGGGGGTGCCATAAAATCCGCAGGCCCAGGTTCAGTGTTTTGGATCTGGGCCTTTTCTGCTCCGCCCCGGGAATCGAACCCCGCTGGAGAGAAACCGCGAGCCTCAGTGGAGAGACCGGCGGCTTCACAAGGGGCATGTCGCGAACAACAAGGGCAGAACGTGCGCGCCATGCCCCTCGTTGCCGCATGGTTGCCGTCCGGAGAATTGCGCAACGGACGCGCATCGCGGGCAGTATAGTGGGTAAGCAACAGCACGAACCAGCCAGTGCTTTGAGCCCAAAGGAGAGGATCCTATGTTCTGCACCAACTGCGGCGCGCAAATCGAAGACGGCCTGAACTTCTGCACCAACTGCGGCAGCCCCGTGGAGCAGCCCATGCCCGCTCCCGCCGCGCCGGCACCCGCGCCCGCCCCGGCACCCCAACCGGTGCCCGCCGCTGCGCCGATGCCCCAGCCAGCTCCGCAGCCGGTTCAGCAGCAGCCCCAGCCGGTCATGCTTGATCCGCTGGCCCCGGCAAGCGTTCCGCTGTCCCAGGTTGGCGGCGAAACCTCGCCGAGCATCTGCACCTGCCCCAACTGCGGCGTCAAGGTGCGCGTCAATGTGCCGCGCGCCAACTGCACGGTCAATATCACCTGCGGCAAGTGCGGCCATAAGTTCCCCATGCAGGTCCGCATGGACTAGGCTCGGCGCAAAGGCCCCGTCAGATCGTCCCACGAGAACCGCCTGAAGTTGGGCGGCCTGCGGCTCGCACAAGTCGCAGGCCGCCCGCCTGCTTCTGCTGCACAAACTGAGCGCAGTCAGGCCCCGCGCAGCGCATCCCGCGACACACGCGCCCTCAGAGATGCGCCGGCAGCACCACGTCGGTCAAAAACGGAATGAACTCGGCAATCGACATCCCGCGCGGATCGTCGAGCCAGGCGACCACGGCCGCCAGAATCCCGGACAGGTAAAACTCGCGCAGCAGCTCGGCCTCGCCCGGCGTCAGCGCGCGGTCGGTCACCAAAAACCGGTCCAAAATCGGCGCGATCACCTGCTTGAACCGCGGCGCAAACGCCGGGTCGCCGCGCTCGCCCAGCAGCACCGAGAACTGCGTGCTGTGCCGCCGGGCAAGTTCCAGGAGCAGCACCATATGGCTTGAGAAATCCGGCTCCGCCTCTTTCATCAGGCGCTTCTCGAGCAGCTGCCCGAGCATGCCCAGAAGCTCGTTCTCAATCTGCTCGAGAACGTCGTAGATATCCCTGAAGTACAGGTAGAACGTAGCGCGGTTGTAGCCCGCCCGGTCGGTGATCTGCTTGACGGTGATCTTCTCGATCGGCCGCTCAAGGTACAGCTCCCAAAACGCCTGCTTGAGGTTTGCCTTGGTCTGCTCCGTCACCTGAGGCTGCTTGTTCATGCCGCCCTCCTCATCTGCCACGATGCGCCGCACGCGGGCTGCGCCGCCATTGCTCGACACTTGCACCGAAGGTGTCGAGAAGACCCGCAACGGGCGCTTCTCCCCCACTATACTCGGATTAGACAACAAGCTGTCGAGTAATCTGTACAGGGGCTGAAACGCATGGCCTACATCGAGTTCACCAACGTCAGCAAGCACTACGGATCGGGCTCCGCCCTCATCAAGGCGCTGGACGGCGCCACCTTTGAAGTCGAGAAGGGCGAGCTCGCGGTGATCCTCGGCGCATCGGGCGCGGGCAAGACCACGGCCCTCAACATCCTCGGCGGCATGGACACCGCCACGTCGGGCCGCGTGCTCGTAGACGGCCGCGACATCACGCACGCCAGCGAGGCGGAGCTCGTGGAGTACCGCCGCACCGACGTGGGCTTTGTGTTCCAGTTCTACAACCTAGTCCCCAACCTCACCGCCAAGGAGAACGTCGAGCTCGCAGCGCAGGTCTGCGCGGGCGCTCTCGACGCGGCCGAGTCGCTCGCCAAAGTCGGCCTCGGCAACCGCATGAACAACTTCCCCGCGCAGCTCTCGGGCGGCGAGCAGCAGCGCGTGTCGATTGCGCGCGCTATTGCCAAGAACCCCAAGCTCCTGCTGTGCGACGAGCCCACCGGCGCGCTCGATTACATAACCGGCAAGCAGATCCTGCAGCTTCTGCAAGACACCTGCCGCCGCGACGGCATCACCGTCCTCATCATCACCCACAACGCCGCGCTCGCCCCCATGGCCGACCGCCTCATCCGCTTCAAGAGCGGCCGCGTTACCGCCATGGAGAGGAACCTCCACCCCACCCCGATCGCCCAGATCGAGTGGTAACAGGGCGGCGGTGCGAGCATGAAGGCGTTCAGCAAAGACATCCTGCGCACGATCCGCGGCAGCCTCAAGCGCTTCGTCTCGATCGCCGTGATCTGCGCCCTCGGCGTCACCATGCTGAGCGGCCTCTCGGTCGCCTGCATCGACCTGCGCGAATCGGCCGACGAGCTCTTTGACGCGCAGAAGCTCTTCGATATCAGCGTGCAGTCGACCCTCGGCCTCACCTCGGCCGACATCGACGCGCTGGCAAGCGTTGACGGCGTGGAGCTCGTCGAGGGCGCCTGGCAGGAAAGCGCCTACACCCGCATCGACGGGGCGCGTCACACCGTCGACATCAAGGCGCTCGTGCCAAGCGGCACAAACGACCCCTACGTGCTCGAGGGCACGCTGCCCAAGCGCGCGAACGAGGTAGCTGTAACGCAGCAGTACCTCAAGGACTCCGGTAAGAGCATCGGCGACACCGTAACGTTCGAGGGCGCCGAAGATGAGGAGAAGAGCACCTCCGCCGGCACCGACAGCGCCACAGACAGCACTGACTCCGCTGCCTCCGTGGACGACGAGTCCTTCTCGCTTGACGAGGAGGAGAGCACCGAAGTCTTCGACCGGCGCACCTACACCATCACGGCGTCGGTGATCGACCCCACCAACATCACGCAGCCCGACGGCCCCGTGGCCTTCCGCGCGAGCACGAGCGCCGACTACTCGTTTTACGTGATCGAGGACGCGGTTCTCGATACCAGCGTGTTTACCGTTGCCTACCTGCGTGTTGAGGGTGCGCACGACACCTCGAGCTACTCCGATGAGTACACCGCCGCCGTTGACGAGGTCAAGGCGCGCGTTGACGACATCACGCCGCAGCGCGAGCGCGCCCGCGCCGAGGAGATCAAGGCCGACGCAACGGAGGAGATCGACGACGCCGAGCGCGAGGCCGAGGAGGAGTTCGAGAAGGCCGAGGACGAGCTGGCCGACGCCCAGGATACGCTCGACGAGAGCCTGGCCGAGGCGCTCGAGGGTCAGCGCGAGCTCGATACGGAGCGCGCCGACGCACTCGCACAGCTCGACGAAGCGCAGGCAACGATCAACGAGAACGCGGCGCTTCTCGCCGAGGGGCGCGCGGAGCTTGCCCGGCAGGAGCAGAGCGCGTGGGCGCAGATCGACGACGCGCAGGCTCAGATCGACGAGGGGCGCGCGGAGCTTGCGAGCGGCATGGTTGAGCTGCGCGAACAGGAGCAGCAGGCCGCTGACGGGCAGGCGAAGATCGACGCCGGCTACGCCGAGCTTGCCGACGGGCAGGCCGAGCTCGACGCCGGGCGCGCTCAGGCAGAGGCGGGCGTTGCCGCTGCTCAGGACGGCATTGCGCAGGCAGATGCCGGAGCGCAGGCGCTTCTCGGGCAACTGGGGAGCAGCGAGGCCGAGGCGGCGTGGGAGAACCTCAAAGCCGCGACAACCGAGGACGCATCGGCCGACGCGCAGGCGGCGTTTGCGACGGCCGCCGAGGGGGCCGTAAACGACAAGCTTGACGAGCTCGAAGGTGCACGAGCCGAGGCCGAAGCAGGACTCGAGCAGGTCGAGGGCTACATCCAGGCCATTGACGCGCAGCTCGCGCAGCTCGAGGAGCAGAAGGCAGCTGCCGACGCGCGCATCGAGGAGATTGCCGCGCGCACCGCCGAGATCGATGGCCGCAACAATGAGATCACCGCGCGCATCAGCGCCATCGACGCGCGCATGGGTGAGATTGAGGAGACCCTCGGGAGCGCCGGGCAGGGCACCGCCACCGAGCCCAGCAATGGCAGCGACACCGTCACTGATCCCGAGCAGCAATCTGGCGAGCCTGGGACGGATGCCGACGCGAGCGCCCTTGAGGCCGAGCACGCCGCGCTCGCAGCTGAGCGCGAGGCCCTCGCGAACGAGCAGGCAGCGCTCGGGTCCGAGCGCGATCAGCTCGCCGCGGAGCAGGAGTCGCTCGCCAAGACTAGCGCCGCTCTCTCTGGCAAAATCGAACCTGTCCAGGCAATGCGCAAGAAGCTTGTCGAACAGAAAGCCCAGGCAGAAACCGCGCTTTCCCAGATCGACGCCGCTAAGCAACAGCTCGAAGAGCTTCTCGCCTCGGGGCAGATCTCCGAACTCGCCTCTGGCATGGGGCAGGCCACCGTCGGCCTCGCCGAGGCCCAGGCAGGCCTTGCCGAGGCAGAGGACGGCCAGGTCGAGATCGACAAGAACCGCGCCGAGCTCGACCAGCACCAGGCCGAACTCAACGAAGGTGCCGCACTTCTCGCCTCCGCCCGTGCACAGCTCGAGTCGGGCGAGGCCGAGCTTAACGCCGGACAGGCGGAGCTCGACGCTCAGCGCGCCCAGCTGCCCGCGCTTCTCGCCGAGGGCTGGGACGAGATCGCCTCGGGCGAGGCGGAGCTTGCCGAGGGCCAGGCGGAGCTTGACGCTCAGCGCGTCGACGCGCTCGCGCAGCTCGCCGAGGCGCAGGCAACGATCGACGACGCGCTCGCCCAGATCGCCGAGGGCCAGGAGGAGCTCGACGAGAACCGCAAAACCTTTGACAAAGAGAAGGCCGACGCCCTCGCCGAGATCGCCGACGCGCGCGCCGAGGTCGACGACATCGAGCCCGCCACGTGGTACGTGCAGGACCGCAACAACCTCGGCGGCTACGCGAGCGTTGACGCCGACACCTCCTCGATCGACGCCATTGCCCGCGTGATCCCGGTCATCTTCTTCGTGGTGGCGGTGCTCGTGAGCCTCACCACGGCCACGCGCATGGTCGAAGAGGAGCGCACGCTCATCGGCCTGTACAAGGCCCTCGGCTACTCCAAGCGCAAGATCCTCTCCAAGTACGTGGCCTACACGCTCGGCGCCGCGCTTATCGGCGGCCTTGTGGGCGATGTGCTCGGCCTGGTGGCGCTGCCTCTTTTCCTCTTCACCATCTTCAACGTCATGTACCAGCTGCCGATTCTCTCGCTGCACTTCAGCGCGCTGCACGCGTTTGGCAGCGTGGCGCTCTTTGTCGTGGGCATCGTAGGCGCCACGATCCTCACCTGCCGCTCCGACCTGCGCGAGACGCCTGCCGCCCTCATGCGCCCCAAGGCCCCGCAGGCCGGCTCGCGCATCTTCCTCGAGCACATCGCGCCGCTGTGGAGGCGCATGAACTTCCTCAACAAGGTCACCGCGCGCAACATCTTCCGCTACAAGAAGCGCTTCTTCATGACGGTGTTCGGCATCCTCGGCTGCACAGCGCTTCTCATCTGCGGTTTTGCCATCAAAGACACCGTGAGCTCGCTCTCGGTGCGCCAGTACGGCTCGGCAAGCGTGGGGGGCGTCACGCGCTACGACCTCATGGCGGTCACCCAGCCCGACGACTTTGACGAAGCCGCGGAGCTTCTCGCCAGCGAGGCGGACGTTACCGGCAGGCTCGACGTGCGCATCGACACGGTGACCGTGGAGTACGACGGCGGCAAGAAAGACCTGCAGCTCTACGTGATCCCCAACGGGGAGTCGCTCAGAAGCTACGTTGACCTGCGCACCGTTGACGGCAACCCGATCGAACTGCCCGACGAGGGCATTGTGGTCACCAACAACGTGGCCACGGTGCTCGGGTTTGACGAGGGCGACACCGTTGGCCTCAAGGACTCCGCGCTCAACCAGGCAGACGCCCGCATCGCCGGCGTAGCCGAAAACTTCCTCGGCAACGCCGCTTACTGCACGCAGGAAGCCTACGAGAAGCTCTTCGGCGCCGACGCCTTCGAGCAGAACGGCTTCCTCGCCCACCTCGCGGGCAACGCCGACGAGCAGATCGCCTGCGCCGACGAGCTCTCTACCAACGACCTGTTCCTCTCGGTCACCGCTACCGAGCAGCTGGCGCTCGACTTCTCAGAGAGCTTCGCGCTCATCAACTCGGTGGTCTACGTGGTCATCATCCTTGCCGCGGGTCTGGCGTTCGTAGTGCTCTTCACGCTCTCGACCGTCAACATCGCCGAGCGCGAGCGCGAGATCGCCACGATCAAGGTGCTCGGCTTCCGCCCGCCCGAGGTGCGCCGCTACATCAACAAGGAGACGCTCGTGCTCACGGCCATGGGCATCGTCCTCGGCATGCCCGCGGGTTGGGCGCTCGGGTCGAGCTTCGAGTACATCCTCAAAATGCCTGACATCAACTTCGCCGTCTCCATCGAGCCCGTGAGCTTCGCCATCTCGGCCGCCTTCACCGTGGTGTTCGCGCTCGTGGTGAACCTCATCACCAACCGCATGCTCGACCGCATCATCATGGTCGACGCCCTCAAGAGCCCCGAGTAACGTGCCGGCGTGCGGAGTCCTCCGGCCCGTTCTTCTCGGCCTGGCTCAGCCCGCCCTTTTCGTCCTGGCCATGTGCCCCCGGCTCGTCCTTCTCGTTCTGGCCCATACCCCTTAGCCCGTTCTTCTCGGCCCGGCCCCTGCCAAATAACGCCGTTAGCGGCGTTATTTGGCAGGGTACCGACACGGTGATCTACCTGCGGGTTTCCATTGTTCCACCAGGTAGATGCCCTAGGTCAAAATACGCTGTTAACGGCGGATTTTGGCTTGGGATGGAGAAGGGCAAGACGAAGAGCTGCGCAAAGCCCCCGATCACATCGCCTGCACCCTAGAATCTTCGGTATCAGCCCAAGCTTTTCGGTATCATCAATGAGATAATGATACCGATTAGTCTATGTTGATACCGAAAGAGGTTCATGAGGACATTCGACTACACGACCATTCCCGCTTCGCTTCAAGCTCCTGCGGTCACCAATCTGCTCCTCGAGATACGCGAGCACAAGGGCTGCCAAGCGTATTGGCGCGTCACGGCGCCGCGCGCCCTCGAATCCCTCCGGGAGTCCGCCCGGGTGCAAAGCGTCACATCTTCCAACCGCATCGAGGGCATCGTCACCACCGCCCAGCGGATCGACGGCATCGTGCGCCACAACCTCGCGCCCCACACCCGTGCGGAAGAGGAGATTGCCGGGTACCGCGATGTGCTGGCGCTCATCCACGAGCAGCATGACTACATCCGCGTGACCCCAGGCGTTATCCTGCAGCTTCACCGCGAGCTTATGCGGCACACCGCAACGAGCTACGGCGGAAGATGGAAGGACTCCGACAACGAGATCGTCACGCGTGACCCCGACGGAACCATGACGGTTCGCTTCAGGCCGACGCCCGCTCTTCTCACGCCCGATGCCGTAGAGCAGCTCTGCGCAACCTACCGACGGGGCATCGAGCTCGAGTCCTGTGACCCGCTTCTCCTGGCGCTGCGGTTCTCGTTTGACTTTGTGAGCATACATCCCTTCACCGACGGGAACGGCCGGATGAGCCGGCTGCTCACGGTCCTTCTCATGGAGCGGTCCGGCTACGACGTAGGTCGCTACGTAAGCATCGAGAGCCTGATCGAGCACACGAAAGATCAGTATTACAACGCGCTTGCCGCCAGCTCCCGCGGATGGGAACACGGCGAGAACGACGAAGCCCCCATCGTTCAGTATCTGCTGGGCGTTGTGCTCGCCGCGTACCGAGAGCTCGAAGAGAAGCTCGCTCCCTTTGCCCAGGGCCACGCGACCAGCCAAGACCGCGTGCGCGCCGTGTTTAACCGGCGCATCGGAAAAGTGACCAAGGCAATGGTTATGGAAGACTGTCCGGATATCAGCGAAGTGACGATCAAAAGGGCGCTCGCCAGCTTGGTACGCCAGGGCGCAATCGAGAAGGTCGGCGGCGGCAGAAGCACGGGGTACGTGCGCGTACCGTAAGGTGCCGCAACGCCCGCCGCTCTTCTCGGCTTGATCTCTGCCCCCTGCCCGTTCTTCTCGTCCTGCCCCCCTGCCGCGGCCGCCGCAACCTAAAGTTGCGCCGCGTCCTGTGCCTTGACTATCCAAAGTGCTCGCGCAACCGCACATTTGACGCCTATAGCTGGGGCAGAGAAAGAGACCCGGACAAGCTGACCTCGCCCGCGAGCAACGGCAGCACGCTTTGCGCGCCCCGCACTTCAAGGAAAGACGCCGAGTTATCTCATCATGGCGATTGGAGCATAGCCATGTTAGTCAAGAACAGCTATCGAGTACTCCGCATGCTAGCATTTCTTTCCATTGCAATTGCAGCTGCAATTTCCATTCCTCACGTTACGGCATATGCGGAGCAGCCCGATGATTCTCTTGTCATCACGGCACCGGTTTTCGACAGCCGTGAAGACTATTACGACTTTCTTCGCTCGGAAAGTTCGGACGCCAATTCCCCCTCTTCGCGAGCTGGGACACTCGCCAATATAGGGCTTAGTGTTATACGCAGCGGAAACACCAGTCGATGCGAGCTTTACCTCCATTGGAACGGTACCGATATTTTCAACAGCTTTCGATACAGGCGCATCAGAATCACCAACGGAAGTCTCTTGTTTCCCACGGTCTACCTGGATCTTGGAGACGGATCAACGTACCAGTTTCTTGGCGTAGTAGCCGCAACGCAAGGCTCAAAGATCATTAAGCAGTTTAATCTGGATGTTGGCATCGATGAAGTTACCGCCTCGGTGGCCGGTCTCGAGGGCTACAGTATGTCAAAGGGTTGGCTACCAGCAAAGACGTGGAGCAATAGGATTGTGATCGGATGAGCGGAATGCGAGAAAAGTCAGCGGACGAGATCGTTGCCTGGCTTCAGAGCCGCGTGGATGTTAGAGAAGTGCCGCTCGAGTCGTTCAGCCCGAGCTTTCTGGACAACCTGAGACAGACGATTGCCCGCTCCGTGTACGCCCGGCACGAGAACGGCGACCTTGCTGCCCTGCATTTTCGCGCCTTCTCCCTCCTCGACACCGAGAGGAACCGGCACTACCTCGCGCTGGCAGGAAGCGGCTCCTCGATGGCCCCAGCCGAGGCGTACGCCATCATCGAAACTACCACCGGCTGCGCCGAATCCAATGTGGCAAAGTTGCAGCTGGAACTCACCGTAGCCCGCGGCGCCAGCGAGGCCGATCTGGCAAACAGAACCGGCGTCGGCCTCGCTTTTCTCGCCGCCCAGCAGCTCCTTGCCGACGGCGCCTACTAACGGCGGGCCCTCCCCGACCGTACCCCGGCCCAGCTTGTTCTTCTCGATCCGGCCTCCTGCCAAATAGCACTGTTAACAGCGTTATTTGGCAGGGGTCCCACACCACCATCTACCTGCGGTTCTCTTCTATTGCCCCAGGTAGATATGCTCGGCCAAAATACGCTGTTAACGGCGGATTTTGGCCGAGTGGGGGGGGAGGAGAGGGCGGGAGGCTACCCCGGCGCTAGCCGAGAAGGGCAGAGATGAGGACGGGCACGACCGTTGAGCAGATGACGCCGTTGACGACGGAAAAGACCACGGTGCGCTCGTCGGTGTAGCGGATCATCATGGGAAGGGTCGTATCCTCGCTGGTAGACGCGGCGGCAGCGATGCAGCTGTAGTAGTTGAGCCGCCGCGCGATGAAGGGGATGCTGAAGAACGACAAGAGCTCGCGCATGAGGTTGGCGAGAAACGCGATGCCGCCGAGCTGCGCGCCCGCGAGCGAGCCAACCTGCACGCCGGCCAAGCTGTACCAGCCCATGCCGCCCGCCACGGCCATGCCCTCGCGCAGCCCAAAGCCGAGAATAACCGACGCGAGCGCGCCGCCCGCGAGCGACCCCGCGACCACGCCCGCAGGAATGCAGAGCGTCTTGATATGGTGCTCGCGCACGCTCGCGAAGAGGCCGCGGTGCATCCCGACGCTGATGCCCACCAGGAACATGAGCAGGTAGAGCGCCGGGTCGCTCGCCGCGGCGAGAAGCTCCGCCGCCCGCAGCGCCCCGCCGCCCGCAGCCGTGCCGAGAAGCCCCAGACACACGCCGAGCACCAGCGCCATGAGCGCGAGCAGCGCCATGCCGTCCAAGCGCCACGGCTGCTCCGACGGCCGGCGCTCCCCAGTGCCCGATGCGACGCGGTCGCCCGCGCCAGAGCCGGGCACCTCAACATCCTCGCCTGCCCCGCCATCAGCGGCAGCCCCCGCGCCCGCGCGCGCCCCCGGTATGAGCAGCTCCGTGAGCATATAGACAAACGCCACCGAGAACGCCATGGCGGCCACGCAAAACACCAGGCTCTGGAGGCCGAGCCGCCCGACGCTGCGCACGAAGCCGGGCATCGATCCGAGCGATGCCCCCATAGACAGGATCAGCAGCGCCGTGCACACCGTCTGCCCGAGCTCCACCAAGCGCTTTGCGCGCACGGGCACCGCAAAGCGCCCCGCCAGCGCGCCCGCGCACATAACAACCAGAATGTCCACGTACGTCTCTCCAAACGCAAAGCGGCCCGCGCGAACGCGGGCCGCAGCTCTTCTCGCCTGAGGGTCAGGGGCTGTTAGACGTCCTGCTCGATAAGCGCCTTGACGATCTGAACGGCGTTGGTGGCAGCGCCCTTGCGGATCTGGTCGCCGCAGCACCACAGGCTGATGGCGTGCACGTCGCCGGGCGCCGAGATGTCGCGGCGCACACGGCCGACGAAGATGAGGTCCTGGTCGGTGGTGTCGAGCGGCATGGGGTAGCGGTCGGAGGCGTCGTCGGCGTCGAGGTAGTCGACGAGCTTCACGCCCGGCGCCGCGGCGAGCACGGCCTGGGCCTCCTTGACCGAGATCGGGCGCTCGAACTCGAGCGTCATGCTTTCGGAATGCGAGCGGGCAACCGGCACGCGCACGCAGGTGCAGTTCACGCGCAGGTCGTGGAGATGCATGATCTTGCGACCCTCGTTTTGCATCTTCATCTCCTCGGAGGTGTAGCCCTCGTCGTTGAAGCCGCCGATCTGCGGGATCAGGTTCATGGCGAGCTGGGCCGCAAAGGCGCTCGGCTTAGGCATCGGCGCGTCATCGGCAAGGGCGCGCACCTGCGCCTCGAGCTCGCGCATGCCCGGAACGCCCGCGCCGCTCGCCGCCTGGTAGGTCGAGACGATCATGCGCTTGAGGCCGGCGGCCTTGTGCAGCGGGTAAGCGGCAAGCAGACCGATGATGGTGGCGCAGTTGGGATTGGAGATGATCCCCTTGTGCTGAGCGATGTCGGCGGCGTTGATCTCGGGCACCACGAGCGGCACGTCCTCGTCGAGACGGAACGCGTGCGAGTTGTCGACAAACACGGCACCGGCCTCGCGGATGGCGGGGGCCATGGCGCGGGCGATGTCGTCCTCGGCGGCACCGAGCACGATGTCGACGCCCTCGAAAGCGGACGCCTCGGCGCGCGCCTCCTCGATCACAACGTCCTCGCCGCGGAAGCGCACGGTCTTGCCGGCGCTGCGCGCGCTCGCGAGCGGCACCAGACGCTCGACGGGAATCTCCTGCTCCTCGAGGCAGGTGATCATCTGGGTGCCCACGGCGCCCGTGGCGCCGAGAACTGCTACGGTGTACTGCTTGCTCATGGTGTAGGCCTTTCTCTCAATGGACGGCGGATTGAGAAGATCAAAGACGGCCGGGGGCGGCAGGTGCTGCCCGCCCCCGCAAAAGGCGTCGCAAACGCTAGAAGCGCTGCGGCATAGGCTCGAGCTCGGAGGTCTCAACGATGCGGCCGTGGTCCGAGAACGCCTCGTAGATCGCGCGGACCGCGCGCTCGAAGTCCTTCTCCTCCACGCCGATCAGGATGTTGATCTCGTCGCAGCCCTGGGTGATCATGCGCACGCTCACGCCCACATTGCCGAGCATGCCGAAGAGGTGGCCCGACACGCCGGCGCGGCCACGCAGGTTGCGGCCGACCGTGGCGATCATGGCGAGGTTCTCGACCACCTTGATCTCGGCGGGCTGCGCCTCGGCCTTGATGTCGGCGATGATGGAGTAGATCGTGTCCTTGACGTCGGCGGTCTGCACCACGGCGGCAAAGGAGTCGACGCCGGTGGGCATGTGCTCGACGCTCACGTGGTAGCGCTCGAACACCGACAGCGCCTTGCGCATGAAGCCGATCTTGCCGGTGGAGCGGTCGCGCGCAATGTGGATCGCCGTGAAGCCGCACCTGCCGGTCACGCCGGTGATGATGGGCTCGGAGTCGCCGCTCTTGGCGTGCTCGCTGATGACCGTGCCCGGGTCGCCGGGGGCGTTGGTGTTCTTGATGACGAGCGGGATGCCCGCCTCTCGTACCGGGAAGATCGCCTCCTCGTGCAGCACGCTCGCGCCCATGTACGACAGCTCGCGCAGCTCGTCGTAGGTGATGCGGGCGATGGGCTGGGGGTTGTCGACCACGCGGGGGTCGGCCGAGAGGAAGCCCGAAACGTCGGTCCAGTTCTCGTAGAGGTCGGCGTTCAAGCAGCGCGCCAGGATGGATCCCGAGATGTCTCCGCCGCCGCGGTCGAGCAGACGCACGCGCCCGTCGCGCGTGGCACCGTAGAAGCCCGGCATCACAAACGGGCCCGAGACCTCCTGCATGACCTGCTGGAGCTGCTCGTTGGTGCGGTCGAGGTCGAGCGTGCCGTCCTGATGGAACGCCACCACGTCAACGGCGTCGACGAAGGTGTAGCCCAGGTACTCGGCCATGAGCTGGGCGGTAAAGTACTCGCCGCGGCTCACCACGAACTCCGGCGAGTACTCGCGGGCCTTGACGGCGCGCACAAACTCGGCAAAGCGCTGGCCGATGGGGTAGCTGAGCTTGAGGTCGGCGGCAATGTTGAAGAAGCGCTCGCCGATGGAGTCGAGCAGCGAGTCGCAGCTCACGTGGTAGTTCACGTGCGCGTTGACGAGGTAGAGAAGATCAGTGACCTTGGAGTCGCCGCTGTAGCGACGGCCCGACGCGGACACCACGACAAATTGGCGCGCCGGGTCAGCTTCGACGATGGCCTTGACCTTGCGGAACTGTTGGGCATCGGCGACCGACGAGCCGCCGAACTTGGCTACTTTGATCACGGGACAATCCATCCTTCCCTGGGCGGCGCGCCTAGCGCGCGGGTTCGAACATGGCCGCAAACGGCGCGGGGTCCTTCTCGGCAACCTGCGCCATGATGGCGGCGAGCTCCTCGTGGGTGCGGCCGGGCACGAAGTACATGCCCTCGGCAAAGGGCTCGGCGTCTGCCGGCAGCGCCGCCGCGGCCTCCTCGTTTGCCGCAACCACATGGTCGCAGCGCAGCAGCTCGGGCTCCCAGGCGAGCTCGCGCGTGAGCTCGAGCGCCTGCGGGCGCCCCTCGGCGCAGTCGAGCAGGTCCTGCACCACGGCGTTGCCCGTGGGGTCACCGCCCGCGCCCTGGCCGTAGAACTTGAGCGTGCCGATCGTGGCGCCCTCGAGCGTCGCGATGTTGTAGTTCTCGGGCACCGCGGCCTCAACAGAGCCGGACGGCATGAGCGTGGGCTCCACCGCCGCCGCGTACCCTGTGCCCGACGCGCGGCCATGCAGCATGAACTTGACCATGAGGCCCTTCTCGCGCAGGCGGCCGAGAAGCTCAGTCGTGAGCGTGCGGATGCCAAAGCACGGCAGGTCCAGGCGGCAGGGCGCGCCAAAGCAAGCCGCAGCCGTGATGACCGCCTTGTTCTTGAGGTCGTAGCCGTCGATGTCGGCGGACGGGTCGGCCTCGGCAAGGCCCAGGCGCTGCGCGTCGGCGAGAACCTCGTCAAACTCCACGCCCTCGCGCGCCATGCGGTCGAGCAGGTAGTTGCTCGTGCCGTTGAGGATGCCGCTGAACGACG
>CASEEV010000018.1 GCA_949287065.1 uncultured Collinsella sp. | reverse complement strand
GCAGCGGGTCCTCGGAGTCGCCGAGCTTCTTGCCCATGCGCTCCTCGAGGTCCTTGCGGTACTCGTCGATCTCGTCGAGAACGCCCTCAGGCCACACGTTGCCCGCGCTGGAGTACGCGACGCAGGTCTGGCAGGTGATCGTGAATCCGGGAGGGACCGGGAGGCCGATGTTGGCCATCTCGGCAAGGTTGGCGCCCTTGCCGCCCGTGATCCACTTGGCCTCGGCAACGGAATCGCCCGCGACCTCGGTCACGTTGTTTCCGTTGGCGTCGAAGCCAAAGCGGTAGACGTGCTTTTCTGCCATGTTTACCCCTTGCTTTCCT
Source organism: uncultured Collinsella sp. (assembly GCA_949287065.1). Taxonomy (GTDB): domain Bacteria; phylum Actinomycetota; class Coriobacteriia; order Coriobacteriales; family Coriobacteriaceae; genus CALUOB01. The sequence continues at coordinate 1,701 of CASEEV010000018.1, read as the reverse complement.
TGGGTTCCAAACGCGCTGCCCGGCGGGCGGCGCGCACTGACTAGTCGCGCACGGCACTCTCGCGACCATACGCAAGTTTAGCAACCCTGAGCAATGACGCAAAGGGCTTTCGACATTCGGTCAGCGTTGGTTGGTAAGCGGTGAGCGGCAACAAAATATGGGGCCGTGCCGCCCGGCACGACCCCAAAGGTAGTAACATCAGACGCGAATTGGCCGATTTTCCGACCGCACTCCCCTACTTGTAGAGAGCGCCGATCTCGCGCGTGGGCTCCTCGCCGGTGAGCGTGGAGAGAACCGTCACGGCCGGGCCGAGAAGGTCGATCGACGGGATGCCGCGGCGGTCCAGCTCGCGGCGGATCTCGCGGCGCAGGGTCCCGTTGGCGAAGGTGTGGAACACGGCGCAGGGGCGGCTCTCGTCGAAGTTCTCGTCGAGAAACGCTCGCACGGCGTCGACGTCCTTGACGTTGGAAAGGCGCTCGATGTCGACCGAGCCCTCTCCGAACTGGGCGGCGGCGGCCATGACGACGGTGTTGGCGGTCTCGCCGCGAGCGTCGGACAGAACGAAGATGAGGGGGACGACCTGACCGAAGATGTCGTCATCCAAATCGAGCTTAGCCATCTCGAGACCTCCCATGCGGTAACGGTTTTAGAAGCGAGTGCGTTTAATCCTTATTCTACTTCTTCTTGGAGAGCGCGCCGATGTCGGCGACCCCAACGAACACCTCGACGAAGCGGTTGAGCAGACGAAGGCGGTTCTCCCTTACCGCAGTATCCTCGTCCATGACAAGTACGTCTTCGAAGAATCGGTCGATGGGCGCCTTGAGTTCGGCAAGGGCGGCCAGGGCGCCGGCGTAGTCGTCGCTTGCAAGCGCCTCGCTGACGCGAACCGACCCCTGCTCGCAGGCGTCGTAGAGGCTCTGCTCGGCAGGGCCGAGAAGCGCGGCGTCGACCTCGGCGCCGAGCTTGGCGTCGCCCAGGTGAGCGGCGCGGGCGTAGGCGGTCGCGAGGTCGTCGAAGAGCTCCGGGCTCTGGGAGCGGGCGTCCTCGAGGGCGTGGGCGCGCGCCATGTACTCGATGGGGTCGACCACGCCGACGGCGGAGACGGCATCGATCGTGTCGGGGCGGATGCCCTCCTCGCGCGCGATGGCGACGAGGCGCCCCTGGAAGAAGCGCACGACGGACGCGGCGACGGCCTCCATGTCGAAGTCGAGGCCCTGGGCGCGGTAGGCGCCGAGCGAAAGGCCGATCAGCTGGCGCAGGTCGCAGCCGGGCAGCGTGCGCAGCATGGCGATGATGCCGATGGCCGCGCGGCGCACGGCATAGGGGTCGGAGGACCCGGTGGGCGGCTCGTCGATGGCGAAGATGCCGCAGACGGTGTCGAGCTTGTCGGCGATGGCCACGCAGCGCCCGCAGGTGCCCGAGGGAAGCTCGTCGCCGGCGAAGCGCGGGCGGTAGTGCTCGCGAATCGCGGCGCACACCTCCGGCGACTCCCCGGCCGCGGCGGCGTAGTAGCCACCCATGACGCCCTGCTGGTTGGTGAACTCGACGACGGCCTGCGAGACGAGGTCGGCCTTCGCGAGGTGCGCGGCGCGCGAGGCGGCGGCGACGCCGGCCTCGTCCTGGCCGGACTGCGTCGCCACGGCGGCGGCCAGCCCCTCCATGCGCTCCACCTTCTGGAGCACGGTGCCCAGGCGCTCCTGG
>CASEEV010000017.1 GCA_949287065.1 uncultured Collinsella sp. | reverse complement strand
TGCCGTAGCGCTCCGCCATGGGGCTGCGCCCGAGCCCGCGCGCCTGCGGGAAGACGAACCAGATCCAGTGGCTCCGCTTGCGGCCCGCGCGAATCTCGGCGAGCGCCTGCTCGTAGGCGCCGCCGTCCTGCGCGCGGACAAAGCGCTCGATGTCAAAGTATGTGTTGGGCATGTTCGACTCCCTCCTCTGTCAGATAATAGGCTTGTCACGGCCGAGAAGAACAGGGGGCCGCATGTCCTACTGCGACTGGGATACCACCGATGAGCTCTGCCTGCGCTACCACGACGAGGAGTGGGGCGTGCCGGTGCATGACGATCGCACGCAGTTCGAGTACCTCTCGCTCGAGGTGATGCAGTGCGGGCTCAACTGGACCATGATGCTGCACAAGCGCGAGGTCATGCGGACGTGCTTTGCGGGCTTTGACTTTGATGCGGTGGCCGGGTTTGGCCCCGACGACGTCGAGCGCATCCTGGCCACGCCGGGAATGATTCGCTCGCGTCGCAAGATCGAGGCCATCATCAACAACGCGCAGTGCTTCCAGCGGGTGCGCGAGGAGTTCGGCAGCTTTGACGCCTATCTCTGGGGCATGGCCGGCGGCGCCACGATCCTCTACAACAAGCACGCCGACGGTTGGATTCCGGTGAGCAACGGCCTCTCCGCGCGCGTTGCCGCCGACCTGCGTCGACGCGGCTTCAAGTACCTGGGCCCCACGACGGTCTACTCGCACCTGCAGGCCTGCGGCATCATCAACGATCACGCGCGCAGCTGCCCGCGCTACGCGATCGTCAACGCGCTGGGCCCCACGGTCGAGAAGCGCCGCTACCTCGAGAAGGACGTCCGGCACTTTGAGTGATCCAAAAGGGGACAGTCCCCTTTTGGATCAGAACGAGAAGCCTGCGGAGGTCAAATACTGAACTCGATGCGTTCACAATTCTGATTGGCTTGGAGATTCTTGACGCAGCGCGTCAAAAAGTGCACGCAGTGAGTGCACAATTCGAGACGCTCTGCGTCTCGAATTAACGGGGCGCTACAGGTCGACAACGCGCACGGTGCAGCCGTGCTCGCGCAGCAGCGCAATCAGGTCCGTGGTGGCGAGAAGGGCGGTCGCGGTGTTGTCGCATGGGTGCACGGTCACATGCCCGGCGCCGACGAGCTCCTGGTCGATCACGACCTCCACGCGATGCTCGACGTCGTTCAGCGCGCCGAGCGGCGTGACGGAGCCCGGCACGAGGCCGAGCATCGAGCGCAGGTCCTTCTCGCTCGCAAACGAGAGGCGGCGCGAGCCCAACCGCCCCTGGACCTCTCGCAGCGAGACGTCCTTCTCGTCCGGCAGGCAGACGAGGTAGTACGCGCGGTGCTTGTCGTCCCGCAGGAAGAGGTTCTTGGCGCCGAGCTCGGGGTGGGGGATGCCCGCGGCGTGCGCCTGCTCCACGGTGAAGACCGCCTCGTGCTCGTAGAGCTCGTAGGCAATGCCAGCCTGGTCAAGCAGCGCTACTGTCTCTGCCTTTCCAAACATGTTGATCTCCCGCGAAATGATGAAAAGGGACTGTCCCTTTTCATCATCGCTCGAGCTTGCGGACGACGGCGATGGCGGGGTCAACCGCGGCGGCGAAGGCGTCGAAGTCGTCGTAGGTGCCGACGATGCTGCCGTAGTGGGTGGGCACCACGACGGCCGGGCGCAGCGTGTTCACGAAGGCCGCCGCCTGGCGCGGGTCGCAGGTGTAGGTGCCGCCGATGGGCACGAGCGCAACGTCGCAGCTCACGGCCTCGTTGTCGGCGTTCTGGTCCGTGTCGCCGGAGACGTAGTAGCGCATGGGCTCGCCGTCGAGGGTGATCACGTAGCCGAGCCAACCATTGGCCTGCGGATGCATGGCCAGCCGCTCGGGCTCCACGTTGTAGGCGGGTACGGCCTCCACGGTCAGCCCGGGGAGCTCGATCTTCTCGCCCGCGGCCATGAGGTGCGTAGCGGCAGCGCCCAGCCCCGCGATCTCGCTCGCCATGCTCGCCGGCGCCACGACCACGGTCTTCTCGCCCGCCACGCGCGCATAGTCCTCGGGCGAGAGGTGATCGTAGTGGGCGTGGGTGATCAGCACGTAGTCCGCGTCGTGCGCCGCCTCGGCGTCGGTGAGCGAGAAGGGGTCGAGGTAGGCAACGGTGCCGCGCGCCCCCTCGATGCGGATGGCGCTCTGGGTGTACAC
>CASEEV010000016.1 GCA_949287065.1 uncultured Collinsella sp. | reverse complement strand
GCCCACGCCACGCCGCGGCCATGGTTGCCGTCGGTGGCGGTGAAGAACGTGGCCTGGCCGAAGTCACGGGCGAGCTCGTCGCTCGTGAGGTAGTCGTAGGTCATCTCGGAGACGGGCTTGCCGGTCTTCTCGGCGATGTAGTTGGCCATGGCGAACGAGCCGCCCAGCACCTTGAAGGCGTTGAGGCCGAAGCGGTAGGACTCGTCCTTCACGGCGAGGTTCTTAAGGCCCAGGCGCTCGGCGAGCTTGTCGAGCTTCGCGAGCGGGGTCACCGAGTACTGCGGGAAGCTGCCGTGGAAGGCGCGCGCCGCAGCCACGTTCTCGAGGGACATGATGGAAAGATGCGCGTCGGCGCTCTTCTCCATGCGGTTCTCAACCCACTTGATCTTCTGATCTGCCATGAACGCAGCTCCTTTGCTCCCCGGCGCGTCGGCGCCGCTCCCGCTGTGTAGATCTAACAAACTGTTTGTCAGGCGGCTAAAAGTTGTTTTTACTACCTAACAAAAAGTTTTGTTACCAAGGTTTTACCACAGGGGTCAACTCTCATGCAAGACAATTTGTTAGGTCGCACGAACGGTACAATTTGGCCGGTAAACGGTATTCTCTTGTGGATTGTTCCATTTTGAGTTACATAATACCTAACAAATTGTTTTGTAGGCGGCTGGTAAAACGCTTTATAACAGTCTGTTAGGATGGGTCCGCCTTGATTACTCGGTCCCAAGCCGGCAAATAAGCCGCCCACGCGCACGCATAGCGCACCGATCCGGTCCTTTGAGCAAGGAGGCGCCCATGACCTCGAACCAGATTGATTTTTACCGCAGGCTCGCGCGCATGCTCGCCCAGCAATTCGGACCGAGCTGCGAGGTGGTCGTACACGACCTCGAGGCGACCGACATCGACCACGCCATCGTGGCGATCGAGAACGGCCACGTGACCGGGCGCGCGCTCGGAGGCGGCCCTTCGCACGTGGTTCTCGAGTCGCTGCAGGAGCGCGGCGAGGGCGCCGAGCTCAGGGACCGCCCGCCGTACTTCACCAAGACCGCCGACGGAAAGATCCTGAAGTCGAGCACGCTCTTCATCCGCAACGACGAGGGCCGCGCCGTGGGCATCCTCTCCATCAACTACGACATCACGCTCATGTCGGCCATGGTCTCGGAGCTCTCGGCATTTGTGCAGACGCGCGCGAGCGCCGAGCAGGAGCCCGAGGAGATCACGCGCAACGTGGCCGACCTGCTCGAGGACCTGCTCGAGGAGAGCGTGAGCTACGTGGGCAAACCCGCCTCGCTCATGAACAAGGAGGACCGCGTGCGCGCCATCGGGTACCTCGACCGCCGCGGCGCCTTCCTCATCAGCAAGTCGAGCGAGCGCGCCTGCGAGTTCTTCGGCATCTCCAAGTACTCCTTCTACACCTACCTCAACGAGGCCAAGGCGGAGCACGGGGACGCCTCGGAATAACGCGCGGCAAGGCGGGGCGAGGCGCGAGCTGGCGGTCCTGCGCGCCAGGCGCCTGCGCCAGTCAGGCGGCCTGCCCGGCAGCATACCGCCCGACCGGCCCTACCCTATCCAGCCAAACAGCGCCTCGGCCATGTCTTTGCCCACGCGACGGGCGGCAATGCCCACCAAGTTGCCGAGAACCTCGTTCAGCACCTCGCGCGACGCGGGGTCGATCTTGCGCGCCGCCTGCGCGACCGCGCGGAGCTTGTCCTGACCGCCGCTGAGAAGCGCCGCCGCGTCTTTGGCGCCGCTCTTCTCGGCCGCGGCAAAGAGCGCCGCAACCGCCTGTTCCGTGCGCTCCGCGCCCATGCCCTCGATCCATTCGGCCATGACGTCGTGCACGACAAACGCCGCGTCATTGGGTCGGTCGAGGTAGCGGAAGTCGCTCCCGTCGACCTCCCACGAGAACACCGAGTGCTGGTCGACGCCGTAGGCGTTGCTCCACACGGTGCTCGGCTCGATCGGGCAGTCGAGAAGCATGCCGATAACGGAGTCCTGTGGCACGATACGGCTCACGCGGCCCTCGAGGCACGCGTAATCCTCTTCAGAAAAACGGCCGCTCCTGAAGCCCGGACCGTCGATGCACCACACGCGCTCGATGCGCGAGCGCACGCGTTCCGAGCACGTCAGCGCCGCGTACAGGGCGAGGTTGCCGCCCTTGGAGTGCCCGCCCACGTGCACGCGCCCCGGCAGGCGCGGCACCACGTTCTCCAAGTAGTCACGCGCAAGCTCTTGCGCCGGCACGTCGCGATAGGCCATGTTGAGGTTCTCGCGCCACCCCGTAAACGAAGCGTCGGTTCCGCGAAACGCCACGAACGACATGCCGCCCGCCGTGGTGAAGGTCACCGCGCCGAACTGCGTCTGGTCCTTCTCGCTGAACGTGTTCGCGGCGTCGCGCAGGCGCACGTCGCGAAAGCGCGGTGCTGCCGTGAGCGCAAAGAGCAGGTCGCGGATGCTGCGGGGCACGAGGCCCGTGAACATGCGGTCGGCGCGCTCCCCCGCCTCGCCGCACGCCCGCACCAAGTCGGAGAAGCGCGCGCCGCCCGTGTTGGGAGCCACGAGCGCCATGGCGCGCGACAGGGCGCCGGGCATGCGCGGCGGAGCGGGCACCGTGCCCGTGCCGTCGATCATGCACGCCTGCGAGAACACCGCGGCGTCCACCGGGTTCAGGGGCTCCTTGGAGAAGGAGGCCGTCTTGTAGGTCAGGTAGTCAAACAAGTTAGCCATGGGCGCCCCGTTCTTCTCGGCAACTGCTGACCTTGTTCCCTTGCCGCAGGCTTGCCAGCCACCAAAGCCAAGTCGTAACGTTGCGCGCTCCTGCGGCCGCGCGCTGATCCTGCGACCCGAAAGATTACGCAGTCAGGCGCCTTTGCCTGAAGATTACGCAACCGCACGGTTCTTTTGGGCCAAACCTTCCGGTAAACGCGTTTGGTTGCGTAATCTTGTGGCAGATACGGCGAGCTGCGTAATCTTGCGGCGCTCCCTGCTACCCGAGCTTGCGCTTGCCCGACACTTCGGCAAGGGCAGCGATGATCTCGTCAAGGCGCGCGCCGGCCTGCGCACGGACCGTGGCCTCAACGGCGCCCTCCACAAAGGGGCAGTCAGCCATCCGCACCTCAGGGTCGTCAAGATCTTCGAGCACCATCTTGGCCGTAAGGGCCGCAGATCCCATGTCAACGAGAACGACCGCTCCGTCGGTGCCGTTGACCTTCTCGATCGCCCCCTCGATCGCCTCGTAGCTCGTGCCGAACGACCCGTCCTCAAGGCCGCCCGCGCAGGCAACCGAAGCATCGGGCGCCATCATCTTGACGTAGTCGGCGAGCGCCTCGGCAAGCGCGCGGGAATGGGAGACAAGCACAACTCCAACCATGGGAGAACCTCCTTTACGAGCGGGCGCATGCTGCGATAGCCGCCATGCAGTACGCGAACGACGCGGCGCCCGGATCCTTGTGGCCACGCGACCGCTCGCCCAGGTAGCTCGCTCGTCCCTTGCGCGCGACGAGCGGAATCGTGGCCTCGGCGCCCTCGGCAGCAGCCTGCGCCGCCGCAGCGAGCGCGGCGGTCGCCGGAGTGCCCGCCGCAAGCGCCTCGTCGAGCGAGGCGATGGCCGGCACCATGGCGTCGATCATGGTCTTGTCGCCCGGCGCGCCTCCCGCCAGGTCCTCGATGCCCTGCAGGCCGTCGCGCAGACCCTGGGCAAAGCTCGCGAGCGTGAGCCCGCCCGCGCGCTTGACCGCGACCCCCATCTTGCGCATGAGCGTGCCGTAGAGCGGACCCGACGATCCGCCCACCTTGGAGATCACCGTCATCGCCGCCTTGCGCATAATGGTCGGCGCATCGGCACCGGCGAGGCCGGGCAGCTGCTCGCGCACCGCGTCAAAGCCGCGTGCCATGTTGATGCCGTGGTCCGAGTCGCCGATGGGCATGTCGAGCTCGGTGAGTTCGTCCTTGTGCGCGTCCATAGCCTCGGCAACGGCGAGAAGCGCCGCCGTCACACGCGCCGCCGCCGGATCATCTACGGTGCTGGCCGCGGCGTCGGCAGGCTTAGCGCCCGCATCAGGCGCGCCCTTCTCCACCGCTGCTGCAGGCGCCTCGGCAGAAGCGCCCGAAACGGCACCGGCGGAAGCGACGGCCTCGCCTTCCGTCCACGCAACAGCGCGAGCCGGCGCCGCGAGAAGCTTCTCGAGCTCGTCGTCGAGTCTGAGCAGCGTCACCGAGAAGCCACGCATTTCGAGCGACGTCATAAACGGCCCCATGTACGTGCGCGCCACGGCAATGCCCCGCTCGGAGAGCACGTCGTGCACGCGGTTGGAGACAATGGCCAGCTCGTAGGGAGGCGTGCCGCCCGCGCCGTTTACCATCACGGCAACGCGCGCGCCGGCAAAGTCGAGGTCGCCGAGGATCTTCTCGAGCATCTCGTCGACCATGGCGTCGACAGGCTCCATGGCAGCGCGGCGCACGCCTGGCTCGCCGTGAATGCCCACGCCCATCTCCATCTCGTCGTCGGCAAGGGTGAAGCCGGGCTTGCCCGCCGCCGGCACCGTGCAAGGCTCAATGGCCACGCCCATGGTGCGCACGTTGGCAATGACCTTCTCGGCCACGCGCTTGACCTCGGGCAGCGGCGCCCCGGCCTCCGCTGCGGCGCCTGCGCACTTGTGAACGAAGATCGTTCCCGCTACGCCGCGGCGCCCGACCGTAAACGACGAGTCCTCCACGGCAACGTCGTCGTCAACCACCACGTAGTCAACGGCAAAGCCCTCCTCTGCCGCTTCCTCGGCAGCCATCTTGAAGTTCACCACGTCACCCGTGTAGTTCTTGACCACGAGCAGCACGCCCGTGTTGCCCAGGGCCACTGCGTCGACGGCCGCCTTTACGCGGTCCTCGGCGGGCGAGGTGTAAATGGCGCCGCCCACCGCCGCGTCGAGCATCCCCGCGCCAACGTAGCCCAGGTGCGCGGGCTCGTGGCCCATGCCGCCGCCCGAGACCAGGGCGACCTTGCCCTGCTTGCGCCGCACGCGTACCACGATGTCGTCCGCTGCTTTGGCGATAAGGTCCGGATACGCTTTAACGTACCCGTCGACCACCTGGCGCTCAACGTCCTCAGGCTTGTTGATGAACTTCTTCATAGCGCATCGGCCCCCTCAGTCGGCATACACGGCCTCATTGTACCCACCGACACGAACGCCGGGCGGTTGCCAGAAGCTTCTCTGCCAGGGTGGACCGTATTGCCGGCACCTATGACGTATACTGTATCTACTATCTATAGCCTGCTGTAGATTGGAGCAGCAATGGCAACAGGAACGGTATCTGCGAGCATTAACGTTGACGTTAAGAGAATCGTTGCGAACCGCTTGCGCGAGGCGGGAACAACCGCCAACGAAGTTATTCGCAACCTGTGGGAGCACATCGCCGCAACGGGCGAAATTCCCTCCTTTAACGAGGGCGCTGCACCCGAGAAGAACACTGAGCCTGAGGCTTTCCGACGCCTTATGCAGCTCCGCGCAGCGGTGCCCTCCAACACGCCGCTTGTCACCATGGATGCAGCAGCGCTCAGAGCCGAACTGGAGAATCGCGATGCATAAGCTCCTGCTCGACACCAACGTACTGCTTGACTTCATGGTGTCCGAACGCCCCGGCTCAACCGCTGCCGTCGAGGTGTTCAGGCGCTGCGCCAGAGGCACGGACATCGGCCTTGTATGCGCGAGCTCACTGAAGGACGTCTATTACGTTGCCCGCAAGTATCTCGGTGAGCAGGCAGCGCGCGACTTTGTTCGCGCCTTTCTCATGGCGCTTAAGGCACTGCCGCTCGACGACGCCCTGTGCCGTCTCGCCGCCGACTCAAACGAGCCCGATTTTGAAGACGCCATCATCCGCGCCTCCGCCGAAGATGCCCGCGTTGACTTCATCCTCACGCGGGATGCCCAAGCATTCCAGCACAGCCCCCTCCGAGCCCTCACCGCAGAGAAGTACCTTGAACTGTTTGGGTAACTCGGCCACGAATTGCGGCCGTGCACGCCAAATGCCTCGCCGCCGTCGAAGCTGATCCAAATGAGAAAATGAGACTCCGAAAGGCTTTACTCCTTAACGTCAATCGAGATGACCAGCTCGCGAACTCCCAAAGGGCATTCAGTCTCGAACGACGGATCAGGCAAGGAACGTCCATTGCCGAGATAGGATTCGACTACCAGCTCGAGCGCTTCAGCTGCCATATTGACCGCATCCTCAAGATCGTCGCCGTCGGTGTGACACTCAGGCAGATCTGGGAACCAAACGCTGTAGCCGCCCAGCTCGTTCTTCTCAAAGTAGCCAGGATAATTGACTCTCATGGCTCGCTCCATCCCGCATAGCGACCAATGGAATAGAACATCTATTCGTCTTTAGTATATCGTACATTTGTTCGTGTGTCAGCTAGCGTCAGAGGAGTTGGGGATAAGCTCATGCCGAAAAAAGAGACGGAGTCATTGCCCCGTCTCCGCAGTCGATTGTTGGTCTTCCGCCCTACCACACCTCGATGCCCGGGGTGTCTACGGTGTCGAAGTTGAAGCCCACGTAGGTGCTGGGGTCGGAGATGCGCATCTTCATGCAGTCGAAGCCGCCGAACTGCATGTCGTAAATGGGCTGGAGCGGATAGTCGAGCTCGAGGTCGCGGTTGATCGCAAGGCCATCGGTGAGACCCTTGCCGTCGTTGATGTAGCGAATGCGCTCGTGGTCGGGATAATTTCCCGAGTCGTCGGTGTACAGTACGAGGTCGATGGGCTGCGGCTGCGGCTCGCCGTCGATACCCTGGGCGGCGCGCGACTCCATCTCGATGCTCTTCACGATCTCGAGGACCTCGTCATCGGTCATCTCGGCATTGATCATCGAGAACCTGAACGCGTCGGCGTTGTTGTACACGGTTACGTTGCCGTTACCGTCAAACGCGTACACCACCTGCACCCACGAGTCCTTGGCAAAGTCGCGATCGTCGTCCACGCCGAACCAAATGCTCTTGGTATGGAACGCCTCGGACGCGGAGATGGGCATCACGTCGCCGACCTCCTCCGTCCCGAGCGTCTCGGTGGAGCTCGCGATCGGAGCGTCCGGAGTGGGAAGTGGCTCGATCTCGCACGTCGGATCCGCAGGCTCCTCGCACACCGGCTCCGAGGACGTCTCGTACGTCGGGCTCAGCGATGAATCCTGCGTCTCGTACGAATCGGAGCTGTCGGGGAGGTCAACGGCCCCGGCGTCCTCGATGCTCGCGACGGAGTCGGTCCCGAGCGTCGGCTCGCCCAGATCCTCTTGGTCAATGGGCTCCGGCGCCTCGATCGCGTCAATCGCCGCGCGGACACTGCTGTGCGACGAAGTGCCCGTCGAGCATCCCATCATCGAAACCGAAACCGCTGCCGCCAGAACCAGCACCATAGCCTTCTTCATCATGCGTCCTTTCCCCTGCGCCCTTGCCGGGGCGCGTTCGCTCTTGCTGATTCACAGTCTACGGACGCACGTTTTTCTCATTGCGCAATGGACGCGAGGGCAGACGGCAGAGGCGGCAACTGCCTTACGACAAGGCACTCTCCCAGCTCCGCAAAACGGCTGCGGGCACGCGCGAGGCATCCCAGCGGTAATGGCCGGTCACGCTCATGCAAAACGGGTACGCAAGGTAATCCTCCTCGCGCCACGGCTGACCCGAGTTATGGATGAGAAAGGCCGTGCCGCGAGCGTCGCGTTTGTCGCTCACGATGCCGATGTGCCGGCCACCCTCAAACACCACGACGTCGCCTGCCTGCCATTCCTCGCTGTCGGCAACCTCGCAAGTCAGCCGCTCGGCGTACCGGCCGAAGAAAACATCCAGGACGCCGGCGCGTCTAAAGTCGATATTAGGGTCGGGTTTGCTCGCCACGCGCGCGTACGCATCGGGGTCGCGCGCGATGTCTGCGTCGACCATCGCCTTGAGGTCGTAGCCCGCCTCGGCAAACGCGCGCCACACCACGTCGGTACAGGCGCCGCGATCCGCAGGCGGGTAGCCGCCTTCGTAGTAGCCCCCGTCATAGGCTGGCCGCGCCTCCGCATCGGCACGCGCCCCTGAAAGAATATCGGCGTAGTCGTCCACGCCGTCGTCGTCGTAGTCAACGGGGCTCGCGACGCGCTCGTACCGGGCGGCAACCTCGGCACTGGGCGAGAACCACCACGCGCACCCTGCCGCAACCGCCGCGGCAACGAGCGCCACGCCCAAGATCGCCCGCAGCGCCCAGCTCAGCGCGGAGCTTCCACCGGTGCTTCTCGACTTTTTGTTCTGGCGCCAAACTGCCACGGAGAGCCTCCGTACCCGCTCGTTTTTGCAAGGCGCCCGCCCTGCCCAAGCCCATCATAGCGAGAAGCGCGCCCCGCTTGGCAGCCCCCAGAAAACGCACGGCAGATCTTAAGCGCGCGGCAAGAAAACGCCCCCGCCGGCAACGGCGAGGGCGCAGACGGGCTTCTCCCCTAGCGCTCGGGGTCGATGAGCTCCACCGGGTCCAGGCGCTCGCCGTCCCAGTTGCACACCAGCATCGCGGCGTTGGGAATGGGCTGCGGGCGGTCGGGATACGCGAGCGACTCCTTGCCCGCTGCCAAGAGCATGAACCACAGCACGCCCCCATGCGTGGCCATAAGCACCTGGTCGTGGCCGGGGCGCGCCATGAGATCGGCTACGCATGCGTGAACGCGCTCGAGAAACTCGTCCTCGTCCTCGCCCTCAAACTGCGCGTAAAAGCCCCGCGCGCCGCGCGGCGCGTTCACGTCTTCGGTCAGACCCTCAAACAGGCCGAAGTTCTGTTCCTTGAGACCCTTGACCATCTCGAAGGAAGCGCCCGCGCGCCCGATCTCGCCGAGCACGATCTGAAGCGTATCGACCGCGCGCTCGGAGGGCGACGAGTAAAAGTGATCGAACTCGATGCCGCGCTCGCGCAGGACCGCGCCCGCGCGATGCACCTGCTGAATACCGAGTTCGGTGAGCGGAGAATCGCAGAAGCCCTGCTTGCGGCGAAGCACGTTGAAGAGGGTTTGACCGTGGCGCACGAAGTAGACCGTAGACATGAGCATCTCCTTCTGGAGCGATCGATCGCGACAAAGGCGACGGGAAACAATTGCGACGGACGGTCTCGGCCGCAGACCTCGGAACCGTGTAGGACCGGGCAACACCCGCCGCGCCCACAGCATTATACATTAAGCGCACTGTACGGGCGCACGTTCGCGAAGGCGCAACCTCTTGTTGGACCGCAACCTGCTGTTTCCGTGCGCCCGCCGAAGCCGGGAGCACAGGCCGCCGCGCGCACCCCCGCGCGCACGTCTCTACCTACGCCGGCGAGCACTCAACCCGTTGGCAATGCGCAGCACCAGCTTGGCCGCCCAGGCGGGCAGCTGCCCACTCGACGAGTTCACCACCACAAAGAGCGCGCCGCCGACGCCGCCCTCGAGCGCGGCACGGCACGCGGGCGCGCTCGGATCGTCGTAATCGCGCTCGATGATCCATCTCATCACGCGCACGCCGATCCGGCAGATGCGCGACGTGCGCGCCATATCCTCAACGGAGTCCGTCTCGTCGTACGTACCCTTGGCGTGAAGCTTCTCCAGGGGGACCGGGCGGCCGAGAAGCGCCGCAAAGTCTTCCTCAGAGGGACACCCAAAGGCAAGCGAACCCTCCGTGCGGCAACGGCAGTTGCGGGCAACGCGGTCGTACCAGGTGCCCGCGAGCTCCGGAGGCAGCGGGGCGGCGACACCGCAAACGCGCAGGTCTGTCGCAAGCCTCAAGTCTCGCGCCGACGAGCCCACGAACACGCCGTACGTGCCGCCCGCCGGACGCCACGCGCCGTCGCGCCACGTCTCAAACGCACGCGGGTCGAGCTCGACAACCACCTCGCGCTCCTCGCCCGGATCAAGCTCAACGCGCGCGAAGCCCGCCAGCTGCAGCGCCGGGCGCGGCATATCGCCCGCAGGAGGCGCCGCGTACACCTGGGCAACCTCGGCACCCGCTCGCTCGCCTGTGTTGGCAAGCGTAAAGCGGGCAACGTAGCGGGCAGGCGGCTGCGCCCCGGCGCCACCGCCCTCAGAAGACGCACCGAGCTCGGCTGCACCAGCACGCGTGTGCTTCTCGACCGCTAAACCGCGGTACGCAAAACTCGTGTACGAGAGTCCGTGCCCAAAGCAGTGTGCCACCGGCGCGCCGGCAGTCTCGTAGTACCGGTAACCCACGAACGTGCCCTCGCGATACTGCGCCTGGCGGTGCGGGTTGCCCCACCAGCCCATGCAGGGCGCGTCAGCCGCGCGCACGGGCCAGGTCTCCGCAAGCTTTCCGCTGGGGTTTACGGCACCTGTCAGCACGTCGTACGTTGCCTCGGCCCCCGCCTCGCCGGCAAGGCCCGCCCACAGCACGGCGGCCGCCCTGCCCTCCCACGGCATCTCAACAGGGCTGCCGCACATAAGCACCGCAACGGTGCGCGCGTTCGCAGCGCATACCCTCGCGACCAGATCGTTCATGCCGCGGGGCAAGCCCATGTCCGCGCGGTCAAAACCCTCGGACTCGAGCGCCTCGGGCAGGCCGACCACCACCACGGCAACGTCGGCAGCACGGGCCGCCGCCTCGGCTTCGCGCAGCAGCCCATCCGAAGACCCCCCGGTCGCCGGGTCGTACCCCGCGGCGTACGTCCACCCCGGCGCCATCTGGGCAAGCGTCGACACGCGCCGCGCGTTGATATGGCTCGAGCCCACGCCCTGGTAGCGCGGGCACTCGGCAAACGCCCCGATAAGCGCCACCCGCGCGGAGGGGTCGAGCGGCAGAACGCCGTTGTTCTTGAGAAGCACCTGGCCCTCGGCGGCCACACGGCGCGCAAGGTCGCGGCTCTTCTCGGCATCAAAGGGCGGTGCGGGGTGCCCGGCATGCGCCAGCGCGAGCCGTGCCACGCGCTTCGCCGAGGCGCGGACCTCCTGTTCGCTAAGCTCGCCTGTCCGCAAAGCACGGCGCGCCTGGCGCTGCTGGTGCTTGGTTCCGCCCGGCATCGAGAGGTCGCAGCCGGCACGGTAGGCCGCCACACGGTCGTGCAAGCCGCCCCAGTCCGAAATCACCGCACCGTCAAAGCCCCACTCGCGCCGCAGCACGTCGGTAAGCAACCAGCGGTTGTCGGAGCAGTACGTTCCGTTGAGCCTCACGTACGCGCTCATCACCGCCTCGGGCCGCGCACGGCGCACCACGTCCTCAAACGCCCGCAGGTACAGCTCGCGCAGCGTGCGCTCGTCTACCACCGAGTCGCTCGCAAACCGCTTGAACTCCTGCGAGTTAGCCGCAAAATGCTTGACGCACGCGCCTGCGCCGGCGCTCTGCACGCCCTCAACGTGCGCCGACGCAAGCATCGCGGTGAGCAGCGGGTCCTCCGAGAAGTACTCGAAGTTGCGTCCGCAAAGCGGGCTTCGCTTGATGTTGATGCCGGGCCCGAGCACCACGTCGACCCCGAGCGAGCGCGCCTCGGCGCCGATGGCCGCGCCCATGCGCCGCACGAGCTCAGGGTCCCAGGTCGCAGCCACCGTGGCGAGCACCGGAAAGCACGTTGCCGGCACCGACTCGGTCACCACGCGCGCGTTGTCGTCTGCGCGCTGGTAGCGCAGGCCATTGGGCCCGTCGGAGAGCGTGAGCGTCGGGATGCCCGCTCGCTCAAACGCCTTGGTGCGCCAAAAATCAGCGCCCACGCCGAGCTCGAGAAGCTCTTCCACGGCCATACCCGCCACGGCCCCAGCGGCAGCACGCGGTCCGTCACCCGGAGTCACGGCACGCGCCTCCTGCTCGCCGGCAGGCGCGGCGACGACCTTCTCGGCACGCGCGGAACCGGAGCTTCTCGAACCCATAGCAAACGCCTGCCTGTCTTACGCGTTGAAGACGTGCGCGCTCAGGCGCTCGAACGCCTCCTGCACGCGCGCAAGCGGCAGCGCGAGGTTCATGCGCAGGTGGCACGGCCCGTGGAACATGCGGCCGTCCTGTACGTCAACGCCCACGCGCCACGCCTGCTGCTCCACCCAGTCGATGCTGCGGCCATGGCGCGCGCACCACTCGGAGCAGTCGGCGAAGAGCATGTAGGTGCCCTCGGGGCGCGCGCAGGCAACGCCGTCAAAGTGCTCGGCAATAGAGCGGCATGCCCAGTCGACGTTTTGGCCCAGCACCTGGCAGAGCTCGTCGACCCATTCGTAGCCCTCCGGCTGGTAGGCGCCGATGAGGGCGTGCATCGAGAGCACGTTCATGTCGTTGTAATGGCACTTGGAGGCCTGCGCGGTCACACGGTCGCGCAGGTAGTCGTTGTAGATGATGTGGTAGCTGCCCACCAGGCCGGCCAGGTTGAACGTCTTGCTCGGCGCGTAGAGTGCCACGGTGCGGGCGCGCGCGTCGTCCGAGACGGACTGCGTGGGCGTGTGCGTGTGCCCGGGCAGGATGATGTCGGACCAGATCTCGTCGGACACCACCACGCAGTCGTACTTGGCAAAGAGCTCCATGGCGCGCTCGATCTCCCAGCGCTCCCACACGCGGCCGCACGGGTTGTGCGGCGAGCAGAACACCGCGGCGTGAATATGCTGCTCGGCAAGGCGACGCTCCATGTCGTCAAAGTCCATGCGCCAGACGCCCTGCTCGTCAAGCTTGAGCGGCGAGAGCTCCATGCGGAAGCCGGCGTTGGTGATGCTCTTGGTAAAGCCTATGTAGGTGGGCGTGTGCACGAGCACCGCGTCGCCGGGCGCCATAAAGGCGCTGAGGGTCGAAATGAGCCCGCCGAGCACGCCGTTCTCGTAGCCGATGTGCTCCGGCTTGAGGCCGGTCACGCCGTTGCGCTTCTCGTGCCAGCGGATGATGGACGAGAAGTACTCGTCGCGCGGCGAGAAGTACCCAAAGTGCGGCTGCTGGGTGCGGGCGATGATGTGTTCTTGGATGGTGGGCAGCACGGGAAAGTTCATGTCGGCGACCCACATCGGGATGGGGTCGAAGCCCTCCTCGGGTGCGGCGGGCGCCATCGAGCCGGTGCCGAGCGCGTCGAGCGCCAGCGCGTCCTGGCCGCGGCGCTCGAGAACAGAAGTGAAGTCATACTTCATGCAGGTCCTTTCTCGCAAGCTTTCCCGTGCGGGCCGGCGCCCAAGCGCCTCCCGGCAATGATGGCTGTCCCTACCCTAACGCCGCCTGAGCGCCCCGGCAATAGCTTTGCCCCGGTGCGCGCGCCAAGG
This sequence comes from uncultured Collinsella sp., assembly GCA_949287065.1. GTDB lineage: Bacteria > Actinomycetota > Coriobacteriia > Coriobacteriales > Coriobacteriaceae > CALUOB01. The sequence continues at coordinate 14,218 of CASEEV010000016.1, read as the reverse complement.
TTTTTCCGGTTGGACGGGCAAGCGCGCCACCCTGTTTTCCGCTTCGCAAACGCGCATGACCTTCTGCTACGATCAGAGCGCGCGCCAGACAGCCACGGTCGCGCGTCCCAGCACTTCCCCATCTCTAAGGAGAACCACAGCATGCCCGGCCTCGGAACCCTTATCAATGTTGCGCTGATCATCGCGGGCGGCCTCGCGGGTCTTCTCGGCGGGCGCCTTATCACCGAGCGCGTGCAGGACGGCCTTATGAAGGCAAGCGCTGTGAGCGTCATGTTCATCGGCATCGCGGGCGCGCTTGAGCAGATGCTCGCGGTCAACGGCCCCGGCCTCACGAGCGGCGGCACCGCCACGATCGTCGTCTCGCTCGCGGGTGGCGCGCTCATCGGCGAGCTTCTCGACCTCGAGGGATTGTTCGAGCGGCTCGGGCGCTGGCTCAGGCGCGTCTCGGGCAACGAGGGCAACTCGGCGTTTCTCGACGCGTTTCTCACCGCCACGCTCACGGTCTGCATCGGGGCCATGGCCATCGTCGGGTCCATCTCTGACGGCATTGCCGGCGACTGGTCGACGCTTGCGCTCAAAGGCGCCCTCGACGCGCTGATCATCTGCGTTATGACCGCGTCCATGGGCGTGGGGTGCATCTTCGCTGCCCTGCCGGTAGCCGTTCTTCAGGGCAGCGTGACCGCGCTCGCCCGCCTTATCCAGCCGCTCATGACCGCAGGCGCGCTCGCCAACCTCTCGGTGGTGGGCTCCATCCTCATCTTCTGCGTCGGCGTGAACCTCATCTGGGAAAAGACCTTCCGCACCGCCAACCTGCTCCCCGCGGTCGTCATAGCCGCCGCGCTCGCGTTTGTGTAGGCGCGTCAGACTTTGCGCGCTCAGCCCGTTGCCGTCTCGCACGCAAAGCGCGGTTGAAGCACATTGTCCCGGCTTGGGAGAAGTCGAACTGCACAATTTCTCGCCTTGGGAGAAAACGACGCGCATTCGAGAAGCACAGAGCGGCCGCCCATGTACAACGTCCCGGCTCGGGAGGAACCTGCATGCGCAACGTCCCGGCTTGGGAGAAAACACCGAGCCCGAGCAGCAAAATCCGCCCTTCTAGGCACAACGTCTCGGCTTGGGAGAGATCGGCCGGAACAACGTCCCGGCTTGGGAGAAACTCAAGATCCTCCAAGCCGTTTACCTGGACAAACGCCGGGGCACCTCTCTGCCAGAGAAGGCCGATCTCTCCCAAGCCAGGACGTTGCGCCAAATTGGGCCGGATTCGCTTCTCAAACACGCAACTTTCTCCCAAGCCGAGACGTTGCGCCAAACAAGACAGCTTTCGCGTCTCAGATATGCGAACTTCTCCCAAGGCGGGACATTGCGCAGCTCTGCTTCTCCAAAGCCGAGTTGTTGAGCGAGAAGAGCCCAACTTCGACTATCAAGCCAAGAATGCCCTTCCCAAGCCAGGACTGAAGGCGCGCCTGCCCTCAACCGCACATCAAAAGCAGCAGCGTACAAGCCTCCGCGAGCGCGAAGCAGAAAAGTCTCTCACTGCCGAAGCGCAAAAAGGCCCGGGATCGTCTCCCGGGCCCGTATGATCTGTCGGTCGATAACGGCGCTTCCCGCAGACTGCCTTGAACGAGAAGTGCCGACGTTGCTGCACGCAATCCCGACCGCGAAGAGAACCAGCGGCTCCGGCACCCATCGTTGAGCATGCCCTGCGCTGCGGCAGGGGCGTTGGCGCCGAGCCTCAGCAGCCCTTGGCGCGCACCGCGCCTGCCGGGCACACGTGATAACAGTTGCCGCACTCGTCGCAGCGCTCGCCATGGATCTCGTACGCGGCGCCATCCGCAGTCGGGAAGATCGCCTTGTGAGTGCACGCCTCGGTGCAGGCACCGCAAGCAGTGCAGAGGCTCGCGTCGATGGAGAGGCCAGGCTCCTCGAAGGTGTCGCCGCCGAAGGCAAAGCGTTCGCGCAGGATCTTATGGTCGCGGTGCACCATATTGAAGTCGTAGTCGTAGAGCTCGCCATGAAAGCGCTCGAGCACAAACACAACCGTCTCGGGGTACTTGTTGATGTCGTAGACCGCCACATTGAAGAGTGGGCTCGCCGCCGCCTTGGCGTCGACCTCCGCCTGGGTTAGCTCGCGCACCGCGCCCGAAACGCGCACCATGTAGCCCGGCTGGAAATGAGGAAGGTTGTCGTCATCCCACGTGCAGTGCTCGGCGGTCTTCTCGGCGGAAACCGAGAGCGCACCGCCCTCCTTGAGCTGACGGTAGAACGGCTTCACCCGCATGGTGCGCAGGTAAAGCCCCTCGTCATCGTAGGCAAAGAAGTGGGCGATGCGCGACTCCACCCCGCCGCGCCCGTCAAGCGTCGCGAAGCTGCAGCAGCCTGCCTCGTTGAACAGGTCAAAAACCTCTTTGATCCCCAGCATGTTTTTCTCCCCTCTCGGATAAACGCCGAACGATCTCCCATGCCCCGCCCGCCGCCGGACGGACAGACGGAGCAGCCTGCAGCAACGTCAGCCTCACTCCCCCGCGCATCCCATGCGCTCGCCAAAGAGCACTCGGTAGCGGCAGGCAATGTAGTCGGCGTACTCCGCCATGAGGTCGTAGCCCAAGAGCTCGTCGCAGTCCTCTGACACGTTGGAAACGGAGTTTGCGTCGATAAACACAGGCGCGGAAACCGTCTCGATCACATCGAAGCTGCCGACCTCGAAACCAAGGGTCGCCGCCGCGCGCTCCGCCGCATCGACGACGTCGGGCGGGCAGTCGTCGTAGGGCTCGTACGTGGAACCGAAGTGGTAGGACGAGAGCCCGTTGGCAGCGATGCTGCGCTTGTGAAGATGCGCCACCCGTCCGCCCACGATCTCGATGCGCGTGAGATAACCGGCACGTGCCCGGGCGTAGGACTCGACGATAAAGACCGTAGCAGCTGACGCCTCGGCGAGAAACCCGCGCGCCTCCGACGCATCATGCAGCACCGCCGTACGAGCCGAACGCCCGCCGCAATCGGGCTTGATAATGCAGGGGTACGCAAGTGCCTCCGGATCGAGTTGGCACGGCAGCGCGCAGGCAAGCACCTCCGGCACCGCGATGCCCGCGCGGGTGAGTTCCTCGGCGGCCGCGCGCTTGCTCACCTCGAGGGCGTGGGCGCGCCCGGGGTTGATGAGCGTGACGCCGCACTCGGATGCCCGCGCGATCACCTCGGCCATATGCGCGTGCGAGGCGGCGTGCCCGCGCTCGAGCGCACTCGCAAAGACGCGGCTCACGAGCAGCCGGCACGAAAACGCCGCCTCCACGGCATCCGGACGCTCCATGTCGATCATGCGCACGGGAAGCCCTCGCGCCGCGAGCTCCTGCGCGAGCTTGAAATCGGACCATTCGCTCGATTCGTAGAGCACGCCCACCCAAGCGGCGTCTGCGGCAGGACCGTCGGCCATGTAGACAACCTGTTCCATCACACGCTCCATTCCAGAAGTTTGCCCAAGAAGCGCTTGAGCTCGGGTGTTTTGGGCGCTGTAAAGAGCTCCTCGCTCGGTCCGTACTCCATGAGCGTCCCTTGGCAGAGAAACGCCACCGCATCGCAGGCATGGTGCGCAAAACCCATCTCATGCGTCACCGCAATAAAGCGCGTGCCCTCCTCTTTGAGATCGCGGAGAAGGTCGAGCACCTCGGTGGTGTACTCCGGGTCGAGCGCGCTCGTAGGCTCGTCGAGCAGGAGCATCTTTGGGCGCGGCGCCACGGCGCGGGCGATGGCGACGCGCTGGCGCTGCCCGCCCGAGAGCTGCGCGGGGCGCTTATCGCCCTCACCCGCAAGGCCGAAACGGCCAAGCAGCTCGTCCGCCCGTGCGGCGGCCTCGGCCTCCGTCATGCCGTGCACGGCGCGCAGAGGCAACGCGATGTTCTCACGCGCGGAGAGGTGGTGGAAGAGCCCGCCGTCCTGAAAGACGAAACCCAAGCTTGAGCGATAGCGTGCAAGCGCCGCCTCATCGGCGGGCACTTCCTCGCCGTCCACCTCAACGGTACCCGCGCTCGCCGGAAGGAGGCCTCCTAAGATGCGCAAGAGCGTGGACTTGCCGCCGCCCGAGGGACCGATGATGGCAAGCGTGGTCACCTCGTCATCAAAGTCGATGCCGCGCAGCACGCTCGCCCCGTCGAAGGAGCGCGATATGCCCGCAAGCCTAATGCGCATAGGAAAGCCTCCTCTCGAAGTAGCGACTCACGAACATGAGCGGCAAGGTCAGGCAGAGGTAGAGCCCCGCCAAAAACAGATAGGTGCCGAAGAGGTTGAACGTGGCGGCGCTGATCTCCTGCATGGTCTGGGTGAGCTCGATCACCGCGATCACCGAAAGCAGCGACGAGTCTTTGACGATGCTTGCGAACTGGCCGGTGAGCGCCGGCAGCGTTCGGCTCACAAGCTGCGGCGCCACCACATAGCGCAGCGTCTGCGCCCGCGTGAAGCCAACAGCGCGCGCGGCCTCGAGCTGGCCGGCGTCGAGCGAGGTGAGGCTGCCGCGCACGATCTCAGCGATGTAGGCGCCCGAGAACACCGACAAGATGACGATGCCCGCCACCAAGCGGTTTTCCACGCCCCACGCCGTGCCCACGATGTAGAAGAACAGATAGATCTGCGCGAGAAGCGGCGTGCCGCGAATGATCTTCACGTACACGTCGCACAAACAACGCACCGGCAGGATACGGCTCCCCTGCCCTACCGCCACGGGCAGGCCGATGGCCAGGCTCAACAGGAGGCTGCCCACCGAGATCCCGAGCGTGAGCGCAAGCCCGTCGAGTATGCGCGCGCGGTACTCGGCCACAAACGAGAAGTCGAGCGCCACCCCAACCATCGAGAGGGACAGCCAGAAAAAGCCCACGAGCGCCGCAGCCACCAGGAGATAGCTGAGCGCGAGCTGCCAGGCACGCGGGCGAACGCCGCGCTCCGCTACAAAGGGGTTCGTCATGCGCCTCACTCCTCACTCGAAGCGTCGCCGTTCTCGTCAAAGTCAAAGAACCAGCGGAAGCCGAGATCGTCGAAGGCGGCCTTCTCTTCGGCGAGGAACTCCTCGGTCAGGCGATCGAACTCGCCGTTCTGCTTGCTCTCGGCGATAAACTCGTTCAGCTCTTCGCGCAGCGCATCGTTGCCGCTCTCGACCGCGATGCCCCACGCCTCCGGATCCTGGAAGGGAATGTAGACGGCCACCGTGGTGTCGGGGTTGGCCTTCTGGTTGCGATAGATGGTGAGCTGATCGTAGAGAAAGCCGTCCGCGCGACCCTGCGAGACCTCGGTCACGCAGGCGCTCTCGTCGGCAAGGCGCACGATCTCGGCTTCCGTAAGGTTCTTGGTCGCGTAGACGTCGCCGGTGGAGCCGGTCTTTACGGCAACGGTTTTGCCCTTCTGGTTGAGGTCATCGGCGCTCTCGATGCCAGAGTCCGCGTTCACGAGAATCGCAAGCTGCGCCATCGCGTAGGGGTCGGTAAAGTCGACCTCCTCCTCGCGCTCGGGCGTAATAGTGATGGAGCTCATCACGCAATCTGCCTTGCCGGTCTGAAGCGACGGAATGAGGCCGTCGAAGCCAACGTTCTCTATTGTGAGGTCGTAGCCATAGGCATCGGCGAAATCCTGCATGAAGGTGACGGAGACGCCCGCGGGGTTGCCCGCGCTGTCCTTCCCCTCAAAGGGCGGGTAGGCAAGCTCCATGGCAACGCGCAGCGTGCGCGAGCCGCCGGAAGGAGCTGAGCCGCTGCCGGAGGCGGCACCGTTTTTCTCGCCGCCCGAGCAGCCGGCAAGCGCGGCGGCGGCAACGGCAACGCCCGCGATGAGTCCGCGGCGAGAGATAGAAGAGGCAGAGTAGCTATTCATACGATTCGTCCTTTCGTTTGCGAACACTCATCGGTCGTGCCTGCAGCAAGGCGGCAGGCAAAAGGTCAACTAGCCCTTTGACGGCGGCGCTGTGCCCGCGATCTTGTCGCGGAGGTTACGGCGCATCTCGGCAAGAACGCGAGCGGCGCATGCCAGGTCCTCCGGGGCTATGTTCTTCTCCCATGTAGTGCGCAAGAGCTCGGAGATCTCGCTGAAATCCCGCTCGAGAGCGCGACCGCGCTCCGTGAGCAAGACCACCGTGGCACGGCCGTCGGTTTCGTCGCGCTCGGTCTTGGCAAAACCAAGCTTGACGAGTTTGCGAACAAGCGCCGTAACCGTAGAGGGATCGCGATCGATACGCCGTGAAAGCTCAGACATGCGCACACGCTCTTCACGGCACAGCTCCGCCAGGATGTCGCCGTGCGAGGGGGCAAGTCCGCCGTACCCCCGGCGTGCGAGCTCGCCCGAGAGAAACGTATTCACCAGCGTTCGCGTATGCGACACCTCAGACGCAAAATCCTGCATGAGCCCCTCCTCCGTCCATCTGCCCGCACGCTGCCCTGCCGCACGCGTGAACCTTTACAAGAACTCAAGTATAGCTCATTTAGTTTGATATCAAAGCATTATTGAGTCTCCGAGCGCAATGGGCGGACGAGAAATAATCGCCTACGCGGACGGAGTGTGCTTGCCACCCGCAGGCGTGAACTGTGCGCAGCCAACTTCCTGGACGAGATCATCTTGTCGAGCACCAAGATGCATCGTCACTTCCGAGGAGATAAACGACGCGTTTGAGAATCGAGGCTCACTCATTCATGCGCATCATCCCGACTTGGGAGAAACCAACCTGTGTGAGATCACGCCTTGGGAGAACGCTACGCATTCGAGAAGCGCAAGCCACTCATTCTCACACAACGTCCCACATCGAGAGAGACTTGCCCGCGCAACGTCACGGCTTGGGAGAAAACGCCGAGTTTGAGCAGCAAAATCCGCCCTTTCAGGCACAACGTCCCGGCTTGGGAGAAATCGACCGGAACAAGATCCCGCCTCGGGAGAACGTCAGAATAGCCCAAGCCAATTACCTGGGCAAACGCTGGGGCACTTCTCTACTCGAAAAGGCCGTTCTCTCCCGAGGCGGGACGTTGCGCCAAATTCGGCCGGATTTGCCTCCCAAGCATGCGTATTTCTCCCAAGCCGGGACGTTGCGCCAAACGATGCCGCCTTCGCGCCTCAGATACGCGAATTTCTCCTAAGCCGGGACCTTGCGCAGCTCCGCTTCGTCCAAAGCGGGGATAAAAGCAGCGTCATCCTCGACAGCACTCTCAGCAGGACGTGGCCCTCTGCCCACCTCAAGCACTGAGCTAGCAAGCTCTTTGCTATTGCAGCACCAAAGCAATCCAGGCAACTGGCTCGGCCGCATAAACGGGGGGGACGCCGTCTTATACGTTCATAAGGCCTTTGTTGTCCGTGAGAATCGCTTTGGACGGGTCGGACGGCAGGTACGCCACGCGCACCGTACTGCCCACGCTCGAGGGAATCTTTCCGCGCTTTCTCTGCCCAATGGGAATGGGCCCCAGTTTGATAGGCTCACTCGAGAGCTTCACCGTCTCATGGCACTCGTACTCCGTGCCCTCGACTTCATAGCGCACGTACACGACCGTGGGGCGATCCGTACTCCCGGGACGGACGCGCACGATGGTCCCCGTGGTGGCCCCGGTGTAGGTCTGCTCCTTGTGCGCTCGGGCGCGCTTTGCGATCACGAGCACAAGCGCCGTGGTGCCGCCACCAAGCAGCGCGATGAGGCCAAAGGTGAGAAGAATCATGACGCCGTCGCTCATTGTGCCACCGCTCATTAATCAACGACTCTTCTAATCCACACGAACAGGATCTTAAGCTACCTCTTTGATTGATCTATTTCCCAACTGGTCATCAGAGGAACTGGAAGCTAATCCGTCCTGCGCAGAACACTATTATCTCGAGAAGAACGACAAGGACATCCATCATGGCCGTACTTTCACATACCGCTGGAACTTGCTCCTCGGGACGTCCGGCATGGTGAGCGCCAACTTCCCCGCGCGCACCAGCGGAAGGATCCGCGTGCGTCGAGCGGTCTCGACCTGAATCCCGAGCTCCTCTGCGATTTCCTCCCTGGACCGGGGCTCACGACAGAACTCGAGAATTCGCTCCTCGTCGGCCACGACCTCGTCGTTCTTCTCGGCGCGCCCACCGTAGAGCGTGCACATGAACGTACCCCTGCGCTCCGCGAACTCGGGCTCCCTGAGTCCCGCGGCACGCATCGCATCGCGCATCGCGGGAATCCCCGAGTGTCGGTTCTCTACGTCATGCGTTATCTCAAGCAGAGAGATGAGCGTGGGGTTTCTCGTTGGGAGGCTCTCCCTGCCCAGCGCCTCCACGGTGTTTCCGCCGAAGATGCCGCCGGGATTGACGCACTCAACCCTGTTTGAGTACACAACAAGACGGACGGGAGTGCCTATCGCATACGGGCCGTAATCCCTGTGGACAAGGGCGTTCGCAATCATCTCCCTCACAGCGACCTCCGGGTACTCCGGAACGTTGTCGCGCTTGAGCCCCTTCACAACGGACGAGACGCGGACGTTGCGGGCAACGAATGCCCACGCATCCTCCAGCATCTGCGGAATGGTGCCCTCGATAGTTCGATTGTCTAAAAAGCGCTGACCCTCCTCGCCCGTACCCATACGCTCCCCCGCCACAGCGACCGCGGTGATGCAACAGTTCCGGTAGAGCCTCTGGGGGTAATCGCCAAGCGTCATCATTCCGGCAAGCGTCGGAGCATCATCGCGCAGAACCCCCGTGAGGCGCAGCACGTCATCGTCGCTACGACCTTCGAGGCGGGGACGATCCCTTCGGGCATCAAGGATGTATCGGGTCGTGGAGTTAGCATCGAGCATGTCGCGCGAGGCGTCGGGGTGCACCGAGACATCGTCGGAGACACCCTTCTTGAAAGCGTCGATCTCGTACAGCTCGGCGTCGGTCATGTGCTCGTCGGCATCGCCAACGCGCACGTAAGACCCCTTGAGCATGCCCGACGCGCGCCTGTACGCCGGGCGCTCCCCCATCATGAGGCCGCGGATGTGGGCAACGACAATCGTCTTGCCGTCCAGCTCACCCGTCTGAATGAACGGATGAATCTGCGGCTCCATCTCGCGACACTGCTCGACGATACTTTTCTGCAGCGCCTGGGCGTCATAGACGCCGCACAGCTCAAAGCCATTCGCCTCGTCGATGCCAAAGACGATGGCGCCGCCCTCCTCTTGATTTGAAAACGAGGAAAGCGTGTCGTAGATGCGAGGAGCGCCCTGTGCAGCCGCCTTCACCTCAATGGTCTGCGTCTCGCAGCGCATCGCGAGGACTTTTTTGATCAGCTGGCAGAGGGATTCCGGCATAGCAACCACCGCCAAGGTCGAGATTAATCGATACCGTAATTTTACCGTAATACCGTTATTTCATACCGTATATTCTAACTCGATACCGTATTTAGCTGTTGATTCCGTTATTCATACCGATAAATGCTGTGAGATACCGTAATTATCAGAAAGCTAGGCTCATTCCTCGACCGCTATGCAAACTCAGCTTTCGTCATTTGATCATTTTGGTTGAGGTGGACGGCGAATCAGACGCTTAGCGGCGAGTGTGGGACGCAACGTCCCGCCTTGGGAGAAAACGCCGCGTTTGAGCAGCAAAAACCGCCTTTTCAGACACAACGTCTCGGCTCGGGAGAAATCGGCTGGAACAAGATCCTGCCTTGGGAGAACGTCAGAATCGTCCAAGCCGTTTACCCGGGCAAATGCCGGAGCACTCCCCTGCTCGAAAAGGCCGTTCTCTCCCAAGGCGGGACGTTGCACCAAATGAGGCCGGTTTCACGTCTCAAACATGCGTATTTCTCCCAAGCCGGGACGTTGCGCCAAACAGGGCCGCTTTCTCGCCTCAGATACGCGTATTCCTCCCCAGCCGGGATCTTGTGCAGCTCCGCCTCTCCCAAGCCGGGACGTTGCGCAGCCTACTTGTAGCTGTAGTAGGACCACACGTTGCCGTCCTGGTCGACCATGTCGGTTGTGATCGGGTCGTACGTGAAAGTTATCCTCTCGGGCTCCAAAACGATGACGGTAGTGGAATCCGGGCTCGTCCAGCGACCCTTCTCCATGTTGACCCGGCAAGTCCCGTCCGTATAAAACATGACGTTGCGCGTGGTCCCTCGTTGGTCCCACTCCCCGCTGAGCGAAACCGGCGTCGACGTTGCTTCGCTGCAGGCGGCAACGGCATCGGGAAAGCTCGCAGCAAGGTCGCCAGCCGCCGAGAGCGAGACCATCCGGTACCCGAGCACGCTGGCGTCGCTTTCCTGCACAACCACGTGGTAGTAGCAGAGACGCGGGGAAGCAGTGCCGGGCAGGGTGAGCATCGCCAGATCGTATGCGAGATAGGAACCGTACGAGGTAAAGTTGCCCGTCCAGACGGTCTCGCCGACAGGGGTAGTGCCCACGCGAACGGTCCAGACGCCCGTGGACTCGTCGTAGAGGAGCGCATCGGTGGCGTTATGGAGATAGGAGAGGTCATCTGGTGCCGAGCCGTAGTAGGTCGAAAGGATCGCGCGCACTCCGCCGTCGGTCAGGGCGTATTCCGCGCCCGGGTCATATGACGCGGCAACGCCTAGTGGGTCTCCCGAAGCATTCTGACCCGTCTCGCCATACGTCAGGCCGAACGTGTTGCTCAGCGTAAGCGCAATTGTCACGAGCTGGGCATCCACGAACGCATCGCCCGCCTGCGCCCGGACGGTAGAGATTGTCTGCTGCCAGGCCTGAGGCTCCACGCCAAAGTTGTAGAGCGCGGCGAGAAGCTCCAAGTTGTCACGGGCTTGGTCATCCACCATCGCGGCGTCGCCCGAGATCTGCACGGAATCGTCGATAAGAACGTCGGTGAGGCCAGCCAAGCCGGTAAGATCGATGCTCTCCAGACTGCAGCCGGTGGCATGCACCGAGCTCAGAACGTCGCCCTTGGGCAACGCGAGGGAAGAAAGGCCCTCATTGTCGTCGCAGCTGACGGACGCAAGGGAACCGTTTGCTGAGAGGTCAAGACCGGTCAACTGGTTGTTCGAGCAATCGAGGTTGGTGAGGCCAGCAAGCCCCGAGAGGTCCAGCTCCGTTAGCTGGTTGTCCGAACAGACAAGCTGCGAGAGGTTGGAGAAGATGGAGATGCCCTCTAGGTTGCTGATGCCGAGACCCGCAAGGCCATTGCCCTCAACAGCGCCCGCCGAGACGTCTCCGATCGCCGTGACCGCATCAGCTTCCTCCTGGTCTATACCGCCGTCTCCGTCTTCGTCCACGTTCTGGGCGAGATAAGTGCGGAAGGCCTCGTCCGGCACATCTTGGAGATTGAGCACGATCCTGGAACCGAGCAGGCGGGGCATCAGAAACCATGCGGCAGCACCGAGCACTGCGATAACCACCACGGCTGCAGCCACGACGACCGCCGTGGGGCGACGAACGGCGCGCGCAGGATTGTGCATGAGGTCCTCGCCAGACGAACGCTGCTCGGGATTTGCGGGAAAATCCGCATGCGGCATCGCGACAACCGGCACTCCACAGTGCGGGCAGAACTTCGCGTTGTCAGGGATTGTGTTTCCGCAATTCGCGCACTTCATGGCCGTCTCCCCTCGGTTCGGCTGTTCGCCCCCCCATTCTAGTACGCGGCCCAAACGTAACCTTTGCGCAGCTCTGCAATTGAGCGCATTTGTTTGCCAGTCAAAAAGACCTATTGCTCCAAAACAGATATCGTGCCCCCCATCGTGGCACCAGTGCCACGATAACGCACCAGTATCCTACGTACTCGACAGCAGCAAAAGAGCTTCCAGTCAGTAAGACAGGCACAACCCGCCACCACCCGAACGTCACCCCTCTGGGCAAGTGACCACACCGGAAGACGGACCTGCGAGGCCATCGGAACATGTGCAGGGATCCCAACGGCACCCGGCTTCGTTATGCATCCCACCAGCGGCTGCAGGGTTTAGCCTGGAAAATGGGTGCGGCCTTCCCTATGTCGTGCGTCCCCCTGCGAGGTGGAAATACGAGCACATTGCGAGCAGGCTCCTCGTCCCCGCAACAGTGCCGCTCAAACAGGTCCCTTATGTTATTTGGAACTAACCCATTCCATAACTTGGCCAATAGCATCGCAAGCCAGACAGCTACCCCTCAACCCCATACCGCGCCAGCAACGCCTCGCGATTATCAGCCAGGTACTCTCTCATAAACGGAATCGAGAAACCAACGTACCCGCGGGCTGTTGGCTCGATGATCTGACGAGAGACAAGCAGCTTTCGCGTGGTGGAGAGGGATGAGGCGGGCACGTCCAGTCGTCTGGCTATTTCTCCCGTTGAAGATGCCAGCGTATCCTCCGCCATTGCGACCAAGTATTCCATCGACGTCTTTGGAAGGTGAGCAATCGCCGTTTCGAGCACCGTTCGCTCGAACTCCCGCCGAGCAGCAACAACGCCCTTCTCAACATCCTCCGCAGAGACAGCATCGAATTCCCCACCCGTGCGAACCTGCATGGCGCGCCAGATGTTGTAACCCACCAGCTGAATGAGATAAGCGTAGCCTGCGGTCGAATCGGCGGCCGAAGCAAGCGCGCCTTCATCTATCCGGACTCCATTCTTCTCGAACGTTGCCCTAAGTGCTGCCTCGACCTCGCTCACCGGAATGGTGTCCAGCTCTTCCGGGCATGCGCGCCTCAAGAACGTGGGGCCATCCTCATCCAACAGATTCATCACTCCCGCTGTCAGTCCGGCAAAGACGAAGGCAACATTGCAACGTTCCCGAATGAGATGCTGAATCGCTACGGCAATCTCACGAACATCCTGAACACTGGCGTCCTGAATCTCATCTACCGTCACAAGAAGGCCTTTGCCCCTCTCGGTCAGCTTGCCGGCGACGCGGTCCAGAGCTTCATAGATATCCTCAGGCCTGTGAGGCTCGTCCTTCTGAGCCTTCGCCTTTACGACCATGAAATCAAGCTCGACCGAGTAGTCAACGCTGCCCGTCTTCTCGAGACGTCGGCAAATCAATTCGGGAAGATGCTCTGCAGCTGTCACATCCACCACGAGCCACCCGCGCCGACGGGCGATATCACCTAGCTCAGTGAGGAGGACGGTCTTGCCCGAGCCTCTTGGGCCGGTAATGCGCATGAGCCTTCCAGGCGCGCCGACGCCCTCGTCAAGCCCAATCTCAAAGTCTTCGAGAACCGCATCGCGACCTGCCAGGACTGGGGGCTCCGCACCCGCGGTTGGCTTGAACGGGTTGACCTTCCTCATGGCGCCTCCTCGCGTTGAGGACTCTGTTTTCGTTATTTTATCCATTTTCGTTTTTTTATATTTTCTCGTTTTTTTATTTGAGGCGAGAGGTCCCTCAGACGCTTAGCTACAAGCGCGAGGGGCATCGTCCCAGGTCAGGAAAGAATGCCTGCACTCAATCCCAGCTTGGAAGAGAGCGATGCACCTGCCACGTCAAGCCCGCCCATTTAGCGCGCAAGGTCTTTGCTTGGGAAAACCCGAACCGCACAACTTCGCGCCTTGGGAGAAAACAATGAACCAAAGAAGAGAAAGTCGCCCAATCGTGAGCAACGTCCCGGCTTGGGAGAGATTAGCTGGAACAAGATCCCTCCTTGGGAGAACATCAGAATCGCCCAAGCCGTTTACCTGGGCAGATGCTGAGGTGCTTCTCTGCTCGGGAAGGCAATTCTCTCCCAAGACGGGACGTTGCGCCAAGCAGGGCCGGTTATGCATCTCGAGCACGTGAGTTTCTCCCAAGGCGGGACGCTGTACGAGAAGAGTCCGAGTTTCGCCTCTCCGACAAGCAGATTTCTCTCAGCGTGGGACAAAACGGCCCCGGACGTGACCTTACCGGCAAGAGGTGTGGCATAGAGCACAACGTCACTCGACAAGCGTGAGAGACCCAACAGGCACGCTCGAGAAGACACCAAAAAACTGGCGCCCACTGGAAGAGCCGGCTAGCAGCCATCCGCCTCAGAATCTGCCTCAGAACAGGCACGCCTCGATGACGTCCTTGCCGCGCAGCTTGTCGAGCCACTCGGCTGGGATTCCCTCGATGCCGTAGACAATGCCGGCAAGCGCGCCGGCGACGGCGGCCGTGGTGTCCGTGTCGTCACCGAGGTTCACCGCGGCGAGCGCGCACTCGGAGTAGCTCGATGTGTTGACGAGGCACCAGAGCGCCGCGTCGAAGGTGTGGCGCACGAAGCCGCCGGAGCGGATCTCGTCCACGGGTCGCGCGGCAACATCGCCCGCCACGTCCGCCGGGCTCGCACCGGCGGCGAGGTCCCGCGCGAT
>CASEEV010000015.1 GCA_949287065.1 uncultured Collinsella sp. | reverse complement strand
GTCCGAGGTGATCGACCTCATCTCGGACGCCGCCCCCCGCGCCGTCGCCTACGTGTCGTGCGACCCCGCAACGCTCGCCCGCGACTTGGCGCGCTTCCGTGAGCGCGGCACATACGAGCCCGTATCAGTTACCCCTGTGGACCTCTTCCCCCAGACCTACCACGTCGAGACGGTAACCCACCTCGTGCGCCGGCCGTAAGGGGCAACTGCCGCATTTCGGCTGTTACGGTTAGCCCTGCCGTGTCTTGCGACCGGCATGAGGGGTACAACATCATCGAAGCACCACGAGGAAAGGGGTTCCCATGCCAGGCGTAGCAGTACTGATAGCCGACGGCTTCGAGACCATCGAATGCCTTACGATGGTCGATGTCCTGAGGCGCGGCGGCGTCAAGTGCGCCACCGTCTCGATCATGTCCACGCGCGAGGCGGTGAGCTCGCAGCAGATCCCGATCACCTGCGACTATCTCTTCGACGAGGTCGACTTCAGCACGTACGACTACGTGGTCTTGCCGGGCGGTCTGCCAGGGGCCACCAACCTGCGGGCCGATCAGCGCGTCTGCGACCTCGTCACGTCGTTTGGTAAGACCAAGCACGTCGCCGCGATCTGCGCCGCGCCGTTCATCTTGGGCGAGCTCGGCGTGCTTGAAGGCCATCGCGCAACGTGCTTCCCCGGTTTTGAGAAGTCGTTCCCCGAAGGCTGTTACGCCGGCGGCAAGACCGTTGTGGTGAGCGGCAACGTGATCACCGCAAGCGGCATGGGGCAGGCGCTGCCCTTCGCGCTCGCCGTGCTCGAGGACATCGCCGGCAACACCGCGGTCGAGAAGGTCAAGGCGGGTATCCAGCTATGATCCTCGCGTCGCAGTCTCCGCGCCGCATCCAGCTCATGAACGAGGCGGGGTTTGACGTCACCGTCTGCCCCGCCTCTATTGATGAGACGCCGATGCCGGGCGAAACACCGCTCGCACTTGTCGAGCGCTTGAGCAGCGCCAAGGCCCACGCCGTACGTGATTCTCATCCTGCGTATCGAGCAGAGACCATCTTGGCCGCCGACACCATCGTAGCGCTCGACGGCAAACTGCTCGGCAAACCCGCAGACGCGCTCGACGCGGCCAATATGCTCAGCAAGCTCTCCGGTCGCACGCATCAGGTGGCAACCGGGGTAACCATCCTCTCGGGCACGCGCGAGGAGAAGTTCGTCAGCGTGACCGACGTCGAGTTCTACCCGCTGACCGATGTGCAGATCAGGGACTACATAGCCACCGGAGAACCGCTCGACAAGGCCGGAGCTTACGGCATACAAGGCACAGGCAGGCTTTTTGTGCGCCGCATCAGCGGCGATTACTACAACGTCGTCGGGCTGCCCATAGCCGAGGTGTATCGACGGCTCACCAGCATGTGAGCACCTGCCTTCTGAGACAGCCGACCGTTTTCGCAAAGTATCATTGACTGCATACAGGCAAAGGAACCCCTATGTCGCTTCCGTTTGAACCGATAAGCATCCGCGCGATCGAAGGCTTCGGCATCGGCAACGCCACGCTCGCGAAGGGCGGATCCGGCTGCACCGTCATCGTTGCTCCACGAGGCGCCGTAGGCGGCGTCGACGTACGCGGCGGCGCGCCAGCCTCGCGCGAGACCGACCTTCTCAAGCCGGAGAATACGGTGCAAGAGGTTCACGCCGTATGCCTCTCGGGCGGCTCGGCCTATGGGCTCGAGGCGGCAAGCGGCGTTGCCCGAGAGCTCGAGACGCACGGCATCGGCCTCGACGTCGGCGTGGGCATAGTTCCGATCGTCTGCTCCAGTTGCCTGTTTGACCTCGGATTCGGCGACCCTTATGTACGCCCCGGCATCGAGGAAGGCCGCTCGGCAACGCGAGAAGCGCTGGCCTCGCTCTCAGAGAACCGCGAGATGCCGAGCACTCCGAAGATCGCAGGAACTTCTCGCACAGGCGCACCCATCGATCCTGACCTCCAGGGCAACGTAGGTGCCGGCACAGGCGCCACCGTGGGCAAGCTCAACGGCTTCGACCGCGCCATGAAAGGCGGATTGGGCACAGCTGCGCTGCAACTCGGAACCCTCAAGGTGGGCGCCATTGCTGCCGTCAACGCCTGCGGAAACGTATACGACCCGCAAAGTCAAGCATGCATCTCGGGCATGCGCGTAAGCAGAGACGGACTCGACATCGTCAGCATGGAAAAGGAGCTCCTAGCGCAAGGCACTCAGGCAACGATGCCCCTCGACCGCACGAACACGACGATCTCCTGCCTCATCACCAACGCACGGCTCACCAAAGCGCAGGCAACCAAGGTCTCGCAGATGGCAGCCGACGCCTATGCCCACACGATCAGGCCGACCCACACCACCAACGACGGTGACACGGTCTACACGCTCTCGCACGGCACCGAAGAGGCACCCCTGGACCTCATAGGCCTCCTCGCCACCCGCGCCCTTGAGCAAGCCATAGCCAACGGCTGCCGCTACGCAGAATTAGCCCACAACATCCCCGGCCACGCCAGCATCTGAGGCAAACCAGGCACACAAAATGGCAGACAGTCTGCCAGAAGGGGCACAGGCAGTCTGAGATACTCAAGCACATCCTATTCGCGACGCAGATGCCGGAAACGGCATCTGCTGCTCATGCGGAACCTCGCATTTCACACTGCCTGTGCCCCAACGCACACCCATTCTTCTCGTAACAACCTGATCTAACGTCTCATTCGCCCCAAAGCAGGCACCACCCCAAAATGGAGGCGCCAACGGCGTCGCCGTCGCATGTTCTCCCCCAAGCCAAGCTTTAACCGAAAGGACTGGCTTCGCGGCAGGGGGATCGGGCGATCTGAAAAGCGAGGTTCCGCACGAACAGGAGGCGCCAGTGGCGCCTCTGTCACAAACTTATCTCCAAGCCAAGCTTTAACCGAAAGAGCCGGGCATCGAGGGGACTCCGGACCTCTGAAATGCGAGGTTCCGCATGAGCAGAAAGCGCCGTTTCCGGCGCTTTCGTCGCGAATAGGATGTGCTTGAGCATTTCAGAGGTCCGGAGTCCCGTCGCCCCCCCCGCTCTTCTCGCCCTAGTTAAACTTGAAGATTTTGCTTGCAAGCCGGTAGAGTGCGATCGACACGCGACTACCGACCGGACCGGGAAGATTAGTGCCGATGCCGATGATCCCATGGCGGGCGCGTTGATACATGCGCTCGTCGTACTCGCGCAAATCGCTCCAAAGGGCGGCGAGGTTGCGCATCGCATCGGGCGCATCCGAGAGGCGCGAGAATACCGAGCAGATGCACATCATCATGGTGAAGTACATCATCATGTAGTTGCGGAGCTTAGGCTCGCTCACGTCGTCGAAGAGATGGTACGACTCCATCATGATGCGCGTAATGCGAATCTGCTGGTCAATGCGGCCGACCATGACCTTCTCGTTGACGCTCTGATCTTCGCGGCCGATGAAGTAGCGATAGAGATCGATGTCGGCGTAGTACAGCGTCGTGCAAGCGGGAAGCGGCTGATAGGCATAGATGTTGTCGACGTAGAACGTATGGGCCGGAAGCGGCGGGGCAACCTTGCGCAGAACGTCGGTGCGGTAGCAGAGGCTGTGCATGAGAAGGTTCTGCCACGGCTTGAAGCGACCGATCTCGTTCCAGCCGAAGATCTTTTTGCGCGGAAGCACGGAGCGGTAGTTAATCGTGGTGTGCGTATGATCGGCCACGTGCTCGTAGACATAGTTGGAGATAAAAAGATCGACGCGAATGCCGCGCTCTACAAAACGGCGAAGCAAGGAGAGCATCTCCCTGAGGGCCGAGGCGTCGAGCCAGTCGTCGGAGTCGAGCACCTTGTAGTAGACGCCCTTTGCCTCCCTGAGACCTGCGAGAACCGCCATGCCGTGGCCGCCGTTCTCCTGATGCACCACGTCAATAAGCCCAGGATAGCGCGCCGCCCACTCGTCAGCCTTTGCCGGGGTCTCGTCCTTGGACCCGTCGTCTACGATCACGATCTGAACATCGGCAGCGTAGTCGGACCCTTCGAGAATGGACTCGATGGCACGGTCCATGTCTTTGGCCGAGTTGTAGCACGGAATTCCGAACGTGATGGTTTTCTGCATGAGGTCCCCTATGACGCCTTGCAGGGCGGTCAATCAAAACGAGGGCGGTCCCAGAAGAACCGCCCTGGCAACGTGGTTAGTTGTGGCAGGCAATAAGCTCGTCGGACAACGCGAGCGCCGAGTCAACGACCGCGTCCATGTCGTAGTAGCGGTACTCGGCGAGACGGCCGACCAGATGGAAGTTCGTAACGTTCTCGACGCGCGAACGGTACGCCTGGTACAGGGCGCGGTTCTCAGGATCGAGAATCGCGTAGTACGGAGTCTGACCGCTCCCGGGCTCGTAAGCGTGGCTGTACTCGCGCATGATGGTGGTTTTGCCGGGAACCTGCTGTCCCGTCATGAGCTTGAACTCCGTGATACGCGTAAAGTCCTCGGACGTGGTGTAGTTGACCGTTGCCACAGGCTGGAACTGATCTTGATCGAGCGTCTCGAACTGCATGTCAAGCGTACGGTACGGCAGCGCGCCGAGGTCGAGGTCAAAGAGCTCGTCGAGCGGACCGGTGTAGACAACTTCGCCGCCGTAAACGCTGCCGGAGATCTCGATGGTAGACTCGTGCATCTCGATGACGGAGCGCGCGTCGACGTCGCAGAACACGTCGATAAGGTCGTGGTCGAGCATGCGGTTAAAGAGCTCGGTGTAGCCCTCGACCGGCATGCCCTGGTGCGTGGCCCCCGGGAAGTAGCGGTCGTCGTCGCCGATAAACACAGGCACGCGCCCGGTGACCGAAGGATCGATCTGGTCGGGGGTCTGCCCCCACTGCTTCATCGTGTAGTAGAGGAACACGTTCTCGTAGACGTAGTCGGCAACCTCGGCCAGGTCGGGGTCGTTCTTCTCGCGAAGGTCCATGATCGGGACCTTCTTGTTGAGACCGAACGTGTTGACGAGCTTCTCGAAGAGCTCCTCGCCGCGCTTCTCGCCAAAGGCGAGCTTGAGCGAAGTATGGTTGAACGGAACCGGCATGAGGGTGCCGTGGATGTTGGCGAGCACCTTGTGCTGGTAGTCGGTCCACTCAGTGAAACGCGACAGGAACTCGTGAACGCGGTCATCGGTGGTGTGGTAGATGTGCGGACCGTACTTGTGCACGAGAACGCCCGCGTCGTCGACGTAGTCGTAGGCGTTGCCGCCGATGTGGGGGCGACGCTCCAGCACGGCAACCCGGAATCCGGCGGACTCCGCAAGGCGGCGCGCGCAGACGGCGCCGGCGTACCCGGCGCCCACGACGATCATGTCGTACTTATGGGAATCGAACCCTTCAGGAAGGCCATGGTATACCTGCATGAAAGCTCCTCGCGAACATGCCCGCGGGCAGTTACCGGCAACACACTTTGCCGATATTCACTCACTTGCTGAGCGAATTATAGCGCTCGAAACGTATAATAGCTGTTGCGTCACAAGGAATGCTCAAGTCGTGGAGCTCGCGTTAATCCCCGGTAAAGGCAGGGGGCGAGCACCGGCCTGGGCCGAACGTCGCCAGCAGACGAGGAGAGGAACCATGAGCGATTTTCTTAACCGTATGAAGGCTGCGGCCAAGGCCGATGTCAAGACTATCGTCCTTCCCGAGGGCGAGGACCCGCGCACCATCGAGGCCGCCAAGCAGATCATTGAGGAAGGCCTGGCCAAGCTGGTCATCCTCGGCGACCCCGCTGAGATCGACGTTCCCGGCGCCATTGTGATCGATCCCAAGAGCCCCACCGCCCCCAAGCACGAGGCTTACGCTCAGAAGTTCGCCGAGCTCCGCGCCAAGAAGGGCGTCACCATCGAGCAGGCGCGCGCCCAGATGATGGACGCCACCTACTACGGCACCATGATGGTCAAGATGGGCGACGCCGACGGCCTCGTCTCCGGCGCCTGCCACTCCACCGCCAACACGCTGCGCCCTGCGCTCCAGATTCTCAAGACCGCGCCCGGCACCAAGCTCGTCTCGGCCTTCATGGTCATGTGCACGAAGACCCCCGAGTTCGGCGCCGACGGCACGCTCGTCTTCGCCGACTGCGGCCTCAACATCGACCCGACCTCCGACGAGCTCTCCGAGATCGCCATCGCCTCCGCCAACTCCTTCAAGACCTTCATGGGCGACATCGAGCCCAAGGTCGCTATGCTCTCCTACTCCACCATGGGCTCCGCCGGCGGCGACACCGCCAAGAAGGTCCAGGAAGCCACCGCTTTTGCCAAGGAGAAGGCTCCCGAGCTCGCCGTTGATGGCGACCTCCAGCTCGACGCCGCCATCGTTCCCGAGGTTGCCCAGCTGAAGGCCCCCGAGAGCAAGGTCGCGGGCCATGCCAACGTGCTCGTGTTCCCGAACCTCGAGACCGGCAACATCGGCTACAAGCTCGTCCAGCGCTTCGGCCAGGCCGACGCCTACGGCCCGATCCTCCAGGGCATCGCCAAGCCGGTGAACGATCTTTCCCGCGGCTGCTCCGCGGGCGACATCGTCGGCGTCGTTGCGATCACCGCGGTCCAGGCTCAGATGGCGGAGTAAGCGCCCGGCGCACATACGATACGCCTCGCAAAGCGGGAGCGGCCCTGGCGCCGCTCCCGCTTTTTTTCGATGTCCCAACTAGTTCGGACTCTCTTCGCGCCTACCCGGGAGCAAGCAGCGAGGGCAACCGCTTACCGCAGCGAAAGTCAGAATTATCGAATTGTCTTGCTATGAAACCAGTTGCCAAGGGTATGTAGCAAGTGATGACCAAGAAGCGTCATCGCTCAGCATGTGTCATGACGGAGAAAGGAGCACGTATGAGTTTCAAGAACATCCTCGTGCCGTACGACGGCTCCGACCATGCGCGCAGCGCGCTCGAGATCGCCAAGGGGATGATCGGCGCTGATCCCGATGCCACGCTCAACGTGGTCAGCGTCATGACGATACCCTCCGACCCGTTCCAGGGAGCGCCGTTGGGCTACGCGGCAATGACCGACTTCATGCTGATCGAGCCCGATTCGTTCGAGAAGACCTTCCGCCAGAACCTCGAGCACACCAAAGACGAGCTCAAAAGCAACCTCACGGGCATGCTCGAGGATCTCGACTGCCAGGTCAAGATCGACGTGATGCCCGACGTATCGCCGGTCGACGGCATCAGCGCCTATGTCAAGCAGCACAACTGCGACCTGATCATCATGGGCAGGCGCGGCCTGGGCAAGGTGCGCGGCCTGCTCGGAAGCGTGAGCTTCGGCGTGCTTCGCGCGGTCGACATCCCGGTCATGACCGTGCGCTAACAAAACTTCTCGGATACGAGCAGGGCGCCGTGCGACGAGTTTGAACCACGAGCAATCCCAGCCCAATATGAAACAGGGGAAGGCCCGCGACAGCGGGCCTTCCCCTTGTCAGTGCGTATGGTGCAACAAGCAACCGAACCGTTACTTATCGCCGAAACTGATGCCCATCATGCGAGCCTCGTGGATAAGGTCGCACTCAGGGTCGACCGTCTTGAGCTTGCCTGCGATCTTGGAAAGCGCGATGCGGCCCATCTTTCCGTCGATCTGCGCGATCATATCGCCGAACTTGCCCTCGAGAATGCACTTGCCCGCCTCAACGCCGCACTGCGTTGCGAAGATGCGGTCGTAGGCGCTTGGATCGCCGCCGCGCTGCGTGTGACCGGGGATCGCGACGCGAACCTCGTAGTTGCCGCGCTTTGCGATCTCGTCGGCGAGCTCGTACGCAACGGAGGGAACCGTGCGGGCTGCGAGCTTCTTCTTGTACTCCTTCTTGCTGAGCGCCGCCTCTTCCTTGGTCTTGGCACCCTCGGCAACGACCACGATGCTGAAGCGCGAACCATGCGAATCGCGCTTATCGATGGCGTCCATGACGTTGTCGATGTCGTAGGGGATCTCGGGAATGAGGATGATGTCGGCGCCGCCGGCAACGCCCGCGTACAGCGGAATCCAGCCGACCTTGTGCCCCATGATCTCGATGACGAAGACGCGCCCATGGGAGCTTGCCGTGGTATGAATGTCATCGATGGTCTTGGTCGCGATGTCGATAGCCGAGGGGAAGCCGAACGTCATCTCGGTGCCCCACGTGTCGTTGTCGATGGTCTTGGGAAGACCCACGACGTTGAGACCTTCCTCCGAAAGGCGGTTGGCCGTCTTGAGCGAGCCGTTGCCGCCGAGAACGCACAGGCAGTCGAGCTTCAGCTTGCGGTACGTCGACTTCATGGCCTCGACCTTGTTGAGACCGTGCTCGTCGGGCTGATCGAGGTACTTGAACGGCGTGCGGCTCGTGCCCAGAATCGTGCCGCCGCGCGTGAGAAGGCCGCGGAAGTCGCGCGGACCCATCACCTGATAGTTGCCGTACATGAGGCCGCGGTAACCGTCTTTGAAGCCGTAGAACTCGACGCCGTC
The DNA here is from genome assembly GCA_949287065.1 of uncultured Collinsella sp. Lineage (GTDB taxonomy): Bacteria > Actinomycetota > Coriobacteriia > Coriobacteriales > Coriobacteriaceae > CALUOB01. Next base: position 21,890 of record CASEEV010000015.1, on the reverse strand, counting down.
CTTGCAGTTGCGCTCAAGCGTCTTGACGATGCCGCGCATCGTAGCGTTGAGCGACTGGCAGTCACCGCCGCTGGTAAGCAGACCAACTTTGAGCATTGCGCTCTCCCTCCACAGACAAGCCGTACATGCGCCCATCCCGCAGGCGCCCGCATCATTGTACGCCCGACACTATGCCCCGGAAACCCCAAAGGGCAGACGGTCGGAATTGCATCAGGAACGGTATCAGCAGCCGGCTGGAGAACCTATTCGCCGGAGTCGTACCCAAAGCGGCGGATCTCCTCCTGGTCGCGCCGCCAATCACGTTTGACCTGGACGTTGAGCTCCAGATAGATCTTCTCCATGAAGAGATGCTCAAGATCGCGGCGCGCCTCGGTGCCGATGCGCTTGATCATGGAGCCCTTCTTGCCGACGATGATGCCCTTCTGGCTCTCGCGCTCAACGTAGATGGTCGCACGGATGCGCACGAGCTTCTTCTCGAACTCGAGCTCGTCGACCATGACGCCCACCGCGTGCGGCACCTCTTCGCGCGTATGCAGCAGAACCTTCTCGCGAATGAACTCGGAGACGAGCATTTCGTCCGTCTCGTCCGACGTCATGTCCTCGGGGAACCAGCGCGGGCCCTCAGGCAGGTAACGCGAGACCAGCTGCTCGAACGCCTCGACGTTGAAGTCCTCGGGGGCGCTCACCACAATGAAGTCGTCGAACTCGGCGAGTCCGCGTGCTGCCTCGAGCTGCTCTGTCACCTGCTCGGGCTTGGCAATATCGGCCTTGGTAATGACCAGGATCTTCTTTGCCCCGGAGGCGGCCACATGGTTGGCGACCCATTCGTCTCCCCTGCCGACCGGCTTGGTGGCGTCGACGAGCATGGCAACAACGTCAACATCCTCGAGCTCTTTGAGCGCCGAGCGGTTGAGCTCGGATCCCAGGGCGTCCTTGGGCTTGTGGAGGCCGGGGGTGTCGACAATGACAAGCTGGCTCGTCGGGGTGTTGACCACGGCGCGCAAACGGCGACGAGTGGTCTGAGCGACCGGGCTCGTAATGGCGACCTTCTCGCCAACGCAGGCGTTGAGCAGCGTTGACTTTCCGGCGTTGGGACGGCCAACGAGGGCCACGAAGCCGCTGTGAAACGGCGTCTTTGCTTCAGAGGTGATCTCAGTCATAGCTGATCCTTTCGGTTGCAACGAGAGCGCAGGAATACTACGGGCGCGCTCGGACTAGATGATGCCGAGCACGCGCCCAAACACCAAGCAGCCCACAACGGCCGCCGTGAACGAGAGCGTGATGACGCTTGCCGCAGCGATATCTTTGGCGCGCTTGGCAAGAGGGTGGATCTCGGGGCTCGCGAGGTCGACGATGGCCTCCATCGCGGTGTTGCAGAGCTCGGCAAAGATCACCAGTCCGCAGCAGATGAAGATGATGATCCACGAGAGCAGGTCAAGGCCGAGAACCACGCCGCTTCCGATGGCAAACAGGCCGACCGCAAGCATGACTTTGATGTTGCGCTCCGTCTTGACCGCCGTGACGAAGCCCTCGGCAGCATAGCGAAAGCTCTCGATAAACGAGGGATGGTCTTTTTTAGATCCGGGAATCATGGCAGCTCCTGAATGCGTTGAGATGACGCGGGCTCATGGGCGCGTTAATCGTGCGCGTGGTTGGTGGTTGGCCCGACCTGCACGCTCGGCCCGCAGAGCTCGCGGAGAAGCCCGTCCTCACGCGCCTCCATAACCTCCGCTTCATCGTCCTCGATATGGTCGTATCCGAGCAGATGGAGCGTGCCGTGAACGAGCATGAGGCGCATCTCGTCTGCCGGCGTGTTCCCAAAGCCGGGCGCCTGATCCGCAATGACCTCGGGCGCGACGATGATATCGCCGAGCTCCACGAGCTCGCCTTCGGGAATGCCGGGGTCGTCCGGCGCGTCGCATTCGAACGAGAGCACGTCGGTGGGCTTGTCGATACCGCGCCACGTGCGATTGAGGCCGTGGATCTCGTCTTTGTCCACAACCGAAACCGACACCTCGCACGGACGGGCAACGCCCTCCGCAGCAAGCACGGACTCGATGAGGTCGGCGATCTGGCCATCGCTCAGGATCTGGTCGATTCCTGCGTCGTTACTGATGAGAACGCTCATGAGCAGCCTCCTCGCGCTTCTCGTATGCGTCGTACGCGTCTACGATCCGGCCCACGAGAGCGTGGCGCACCACGTCCCTCCTGTTCAGATCGACAAAGGCAATATCGTCAATGCCGCCCAGGATATCGCGCAGCGTGACCAGCGCGCTGCGCTTGCCCACAAGATCGCGCTGGGTGGCGTCGCCGGTGATGATGAACTTGGAGTTGAAACCCAGGCGCGTGAGGAACATCTTCATCTGCTCGGGCGTCGTGTTCTGCGCCTCGTCGAGAATCACGAACGCGTCGTTGAGGGTGCGGCCGCGCATGTAGGCGAGCGGCGCGATCTCGATGATGTTCTGCTCGATGAGCTTGGCACCCCGCTCCATATCGGTCATGTCGAACAGCGCGTCGTACAGCGGACGCACGTAGGGATCGACCTTCTCCTGAAGCGTCCCGGGCAAGAAGCCGAGGCTCTCCCCTGCCTCGACCACGGGCCTCGTGAGCACAATGCGGCTCACCTCGTGCCGCTTGAGCGCGGCAACCGCCATCGCCATGGCCAGATAGGTCTTTCCCGTGCCGGCAGGACCCGAGCATATGGTGACGGTATGCTTGCGGATGGCCTCGATATAGCGCTTCTGACCGGGCGTCTTGGGACGTATCGCGCGCCCGCGGTACGTGAGCAGGATGTCGTCGCGCAGCGAGCTCATCTGGTACCCGTCACGGCGAATGATCTCAAGCGCGCGGAGCACGTCGTCCTCGTTCGGCGCATCTCCCTCGAGAACAACCTGGATGAGGTGCGAGAAGAGTCGCGTGACCTGCTCCACCTCGCCCGAATCTCCCTGAATGGAAATGCGGTCGCCGCGCACCGTGATGCGCGCGTCGGTTTCGCGCGCGATGCGGCGCAGCAGAACGTCGCCGGGGCCGGTCAGACGCGTAATGTCCAAACCGTCCGGGACGGTCAGGCTTACCTTCGTTGCCTCCATGCAACCCCTCTCATGCACTCTGCCGCAGAGGTTATGCAACGCGGCCGTGCAAAACGCCATGTTCGTCGCATTCCATAATAGCAACTGGAACGAGCGAGCCGAGCGCCAGGTCGGCGTCAGAAACGATCACGCGATGGAAGCACGCGAGCGTGCCCTCGTGAGGCGCCTCCATAACGGCGTACTCGACGGTTCCCACGCGCGACGACGCATCCTGCTTGGCAAGCCTTTGAGCTGCTTCGCGGAGCCTTGCGGAGCGCGCGGCCTTGACCTCGGGGGGCACCTGGTCGGGAGCGGTGGCAGCCCACGTACCCGGTCGCGGACTGTAGCGAAAGACGTGCATGCGCGCAAAACCGATGCGCTCGCAGAACGCGAGGCTCTGCGCAAACTCCTCGTCCGTCTCCCCAGGGAACCCGGCGATCACGTCGCACGAAATCGCGGCCGCAGGAACCGCGCTTCGAATGCGCTCGACAACGCGCGCATAGCCCTCGGTATCGTAGAGGCGCCCCATGCGCGCGAGCGTCGCATCGCAGCCCGACTGCAGCGGCAGGTGGAAGAACGGGGCAACGCGGCCACAGGAGGCGCGCACGACCTCGAGAAGACGGTCGGTAACCTCGGGTGGCTCGATGGACGAGAGACGCACGTGCGCTATATCGGTTTCCGCCAGCACCCGTTCGAGCAGCTCGTCGAGCTCAACATGCTCATCGTGCTCGTCGCGAGCGTCGTAACGGCCAAGGTTCACGCCCGTGAGAACAACCTCGTTGACGCCGGCGGCGCAAGCGGCGCGGACCTGCTCGAGAACAAGTTCGGGAGAAACCGAGCGCGAAGCGCCGCGCGCCTTCCACACGATGCAGTACGTGCATCTGTTGTCGCAACCGTCCTGCACCTTGATGCCAAGGCGGTGCCGCCCCAGCAGGTGCGTAAGATCAAGCTCGGCAGCATCAGATGCCCCCGAAGAGGGGAGCTCCTCCATCTCGTAGCCGAGAAGCGCGGCGGCACGCGAGACAACCTCGAGCTTGGACGGCTCGGCGCACGCCCGATCCGACAGTTCCTCGATCTCCTCGGGATGAAGGTTCACGGCACAGCCCGTGGCCACGACATGGGGCAGGCGCGGGAGGGCGAGCGCGCGGCGAACCGCCTTGCGCGTCTTGGCCTCCGCCTCCCCCGTCACGGCGCAGGTGTTTATCACCACGAGGTCGGCTTCGTCCTCGTTAACCACGTCGAAGCCGGCGCGCACGAACTCTTCGACCATGCGGTCGGACTCGGCGCGATTAACGCGGCAGCCAAGGTTCACGACGCTCACGCGCGGCGCAGCCACAAAGCGCCCTTCGTTGGTCATCACCGGCTAATCCATAATGTCGTCGATGGCGTCGCGGATGCGCTCGCCGACGCCCTTGCGCCGCGCCACGCTCTCGCCCGCGAGCTGCGCATAACGCTCGAGGCAGGAGCGCTGCTCGCCCGTGAGCTTGCGGGGGATCTCGACGCTGACCGTAGCGACCAGGTCACCGCGCCCGCCACGACCCTGGCGAGGCATGCCGAAGCCGGAAGCCGAAACAGTTTGACCGGGCTGAGTACCTGCCGGGACTACAACCTTGACGACCTCGTCGGGCATAATGCCCGCAACCTCGACCGTCGTGCCGAGAGCCGCCTGGGCCATAGACACCGTGATGCCGCAGTGCAGATCGTCGCCAAGGCGCTCGAAACGATCATGGGCGGCAACCTCGACCGACACGATGAGGTCGCCGGACGCAGCCCCGCGGAAACCGGCCTCGCCGTATCCCGGCACACGGGTTCGGTAACCCGTCTCGACACCGGCGGGAATCGCGACGTCGACCTTCTCGTGTGAAGGCGTGCGGCCCTGACCGCCGCACATCTCGCACGGGTGGTCGATGACGGTGCCCTCTCCATGGCAGTCGGGGCACGGGGAGGAGGACTGGACCTGGCCGAAGATAGAGCGCTGGACCGTGGTCACGAAGCCCGTGCCGTGGCAGGTCTTGCAGCTGACCTCACCGCCGTCATGGCCCCATCCGCGCCCGCCGCAATCCTCGCACGGGGCGAGGCGGTCGTAGCTCAGGGTCTTCTTGCAGCCGAGCGCCGCCTCCTCGAGCGTGACCGAGAGTCTGATCGCCATGTCGCGACCCGCCCGGCGCGCGCGGCCGCGGCTTGAGGCAGAACCGCCCATGCCGCCGCCGAAGAACGACGAGAAGATGTCGTCCATGCCCATGCCGCCGAAAATGTCGTTGATGTCGACGTATCCGCCGCCGAAGCCCTGAGGCCCGTCAGCCGTGCCGTACCGATCGTAGTTGGCGCGCTTCTGCTCATCGGACAGCACGGAGTACGCCTCGTTAACCTGCTTGAACTTCTCCTCGGCATCCGGGTCGTCGGAAACGTCGGGGTGGACCTGGCGCGCTTTCTTCAAAAAGGCGCGCTTGATGGTCCGCTGGTCGGCGTCTCGGTCAACGCCGAGGATCTCGTAGTAATCTTGCTGGTCAGCCACGATGGCCCCTTCTCAACACAGCCACGGCCGCATGCGACCGCACGTTCCAAACCTTGTTATTATGCCCCGCACGATGAACGCGAGTCCGAACAGCCGGCAAAAGATCGCAACGCGTACAAAAGGCGCGCGATCACATCATGCGGCCGTAGGGAGCCAAAAAGGCGCGCTGCGTGCAGCTGGTGAACCACACCATGACCATGGCGAGAAACACCCCGTTGGCAGCGCCGCTCACGACCTGCTGCATGCCGCGCTTCCACCAGAGCGGGCTGCGATGCAAAACGTCGCTCGTGAGCACCATGATGACGCCGGCGATCATAGGCACGAAGCAGATGATGGCGAACACCGACAGCACGCCGGCGAGCGCCGAGAAGATCACGAAGGGCAGCATGAAGCCGATCAGGTTAAAACCGCTGGCAGCCTTGCCCTCGAGCCGCTCCGAGGCAACCTTGGCGCGACCGACGAGGTCGCCGGGGGCGGCACCGTTGGTGCCCGCATGGCCCTTGCCTTTGAGGCGCACCGTGTCCCCGTCATGGGTATCCGGCCCGAACTCCACCACGGCCTCGGAGGTTACGGCCGAGCGACCGGAACCGCCGCAGTCGGGACACGGGTCCGCCACGACCTTGCCCGACCCGCCGCACTCAGGGCACACCACTTGGAACACGCCCGCGCCGAAGAGCGAGGCCATGTCGACGTTCATGGTTCCCTTGCCGCCGCACGTAGGGCACGTCCGGGCATGCTCGGTCGCAACCGAGCCCGAGCCGTGGCAATGCTCGCACGGCTCGTAGTGGCGGTACGTCACCGCCTTGCGAGCGCCTGACCTGGCCTCGTCTTGGCCGAGCTCGATCTCGACCACGACGTCGGCACCGTTCTCGGGGTTATACGCCGCGCGGCTGCGGCGCCGATGGGTCGAGAAACCGCCCATTCCGCCGAACGGAAACCCGCTGAAGGGATCATAGCCGCCGGAATAACCCCCGGAGTAGCCGCCGGCGTACCCGCCGCCGTAGGGCTGCGTCGAAGCGCCGCCAAAGGGGTTGCCGGCGCGCATGGCATCGTAGCGAGCGCGCTTGTCTTTGTCGGAGAGAACGGCGTAGGCCTCCGACACCTCTTTGAACTTCTCCTCGGCGTCGGGAGCTTTGTTGATGTCGGGATGAAGCCTGCGGGCCTTCTGCTGAAACGCCTTCTGGATCTCCTGCTGAGACGCGTCCTTGGACACGCCCAGAACGGCGTAGTAGTCCTTCTCGTTCATGGTTGCCATAAGGTAAGGCACCCTCCTGGTTCGCGATAGAGATAGATGGTATTGTACCTAATGGGCGCGAACCTCAGTCAGAAGGGTGCCCTCTTGTTCTGACCTGCACATATCTTGCGCAGGATTGGAAACGAGCAAGCGCGTCGCTACGTTGTGCTGCCGCTCTCGAGCGGGCCTGGAGCACAGAAGCGCCTGCAGCATTTGGGAACAAGTACAAGGGCAAGAACAATCCATGCAACCGCAATGACAGCGTCAGTCAGACTGAAGATCTGCGGCGCGAGAGCAATGCAGAGAAGGTCCAGAAAATTGGTAATGAAGCCTACGCCAGAGACGAGTCCGAAGTAGAGCATGAAGGCATCTTTGCGATGCCAGTGGTTCTGTTCTACGAACGTCTCACCCGGAAAACAGCGCTCGAAGTAATCGCGCTTGACCCCCGTATAGGCAAAAACAACAAGCACCAGCATCACCACGATCGACAAAAGAGGAATGAGAAGTGTAAGCCCTAGCAGAACACCCATGGCGTCAGATCCAGGCGCAACCTCGGAAAGCCCGGCAAGCCCTGACGTCACCCAGAGAATCACGAGCACCGCTGCGATGCTCGTCGCGAGATTGATGGCAAAGTAAACGGTTATCCTGCGCCGGGCACGATGCCCGAGTACGCGCCACGAGGATTTAAGCAGGTCAAGATACGCGCTCATAAGCCCTCCCCCGATCCAAGACGGATCCTACTGGATTCGTACCCAGAACAGGCCGGCGTTGCGCCAGGAGAACAACAACGATTAGTTTATGAACAGGCGAGATCCCACATGATGCCGAACAGCTCGTTGCCCATAAGCCAACCGCGCTCGGTAGGACAAAATCGCACGCTCCGTGCGTCCTGCCCCATCCACTGCGCCAGGCCCTCGTTGACAGCGTGCGAAAGCGCGGCGTCAACCGCGTTTCCACCGATAACCGCGCGGGCACGATCGACGAGCTCGGCAGACACTCCGCGCGTCATGCGCATGCCGAGCATCAGGTCCTCCGCCACCGTCTCGCGCTCGGTCAGAGGCTCGCAGTCGTAAACGGGGTCGTCGGGCACACCGAGCGGCAGAGCGTCGGTCTTCTGACAGACGCGCACGCGGCGAACCTCGGCGGACACGGCATCGAGCCCCAGAGGATCTCTGAGGTCATCGTACGTGTCGCGGTCAAACATGCCTGCCGCCGAGCGGCCAAGCCCCAGATAGCTCACGCCGGTCCAATACGCGATGTTGTGTCGGCACTCCTTGCCCGGCCGCGCATAGCTCGCGACCTCGTACGGATGAAAACCAGCGGAAGCGAGGACCTGCCGCGCCTCGCCCATGCACCACGCCTGAAAGTCCTCGTCGGGTTCACCGAGCTCGCCCGAGGCGCACATCCGATCAAACAACGTGCCCTCTTCAACGGTCAGCGGGTACACGGAGATGTGGCCTGCGCCCGATGCGACGGCATTTTCGAGCGTAGCGCGCCAGCTCGCGGGCGTCTGCAACGGAACGCCGCACATAAGGTCGATTGACACGTCGAGACCGGCAGCACGAGCGGCTTCGATGGCCGCATGCGCCCGTTCGGCGGAATGGATACGGCCGAGCACTTCGAGCTCTTCGTCATCGAAGCTCTGCACGCCGAGCGAGATCCTCGTGGCACCGGCATCAGAAAGCGCATGCGCCAGCTCTCGAGGCAACGACTCGGGATTGGCTTCGCACGTGAGCTCCTGAAGCTTTGAGGCTGCACCCCTGACCTTCTCGACCAGCTTCGGCAGACGATCCCCCAGAAGCGTCGGCGTACCGCCTCCAAAGTAAACGGTTCGGCACGCAGCGAGAGAACCCCGTCGGGCAAACGCTTCCACGCACGCTGCCATGCTTGCTGCGTAGGCGTCGAGCTCGTCCTCCGAGCGGCATGCGGTAGAATCAAAGTCGCAGTAGCGGCACTTGGCCACGCAGTACGGCACGTGAACGTACAGAGCCTCGATCGCCATACGTCCTCCCTGGTAAAACGCGAGCGGAGCCTATGCCTCGTTCCCGCGCGTCACAACCTTGCCCCGGTCGACGAACCAATCGGCAGCCGCCGCATCGAGGTCGTCAACGAGATGCATGAAGTCGTCGGCCGTAGAGCAGCCAACCGACCGCCGCCGCCAGGCGGCGGCATCCGGTATCCCTTTAAGGTACCAAGCGGCAAACGTGCGCGCACGGGCCATGTGCGCCCCGGCCTCAACGAGCAGCTCCAGATGGCGTCGCAGCGCCGCGAGCCGATCACGGTAATCGCGCACGCGCGCGGGCGAGCCGGTCCTTAACGCTTCGAGCGCATCCTCGAAGATCCAGGGGTTTCCGTAGGTGCCGCGCGCGCAGAACACGGCGCTCGCAGCCGTTGCGGCAAGCATGCGCACCGCATCGTCTGCCGAGAACACATCGCCCGACCCGATCACCGGAACTGAAACCGCTGAAGCCACCTCGTCGATAATGGACCAGTCGGCCGTTCCCTGGTACAGCTGACCCGCCGTGCGTCCGTGAACGGCAACGGCCGACGCTCCGGCTTGAGCCATACGGGCGGCAAACTCGGGCGCATTGCGGTCGCGAGCCCCGTAGCCCACGCGCATCTTGACCGTAACGGGAACATGTGCCTCGGAGACGCAGGCGGAGACGATCTCTGCGGCGAGATCGGGCGTGCGCATAAGGGCGGAGCCCTCCCCCTTGGTAACGACCTTGCGCGCCGGGCATGCCATGTTGAGGTCGATCAGCGTGAGCTTGTCACCCACGCGCTCCTCAACGGCGCGCACCGCGGCAGAGAACTGCTCGGGCTTGGACCCGAAGAGCTGAACGCAGATCTGCGGCTCGCGCTCGTCGGGAAGCACAAGGTCCCACGTCTTCTCGGACGCGTAGGCGAGCCCGGCCACGCTCACCATTTCGGAATAGGCGAGCCTGGCCCCATGCTCGCGGCACATAAGACGGTACGGCGCGTCGGTCACGCCCGCCATAGGGGCCAACAGGAAGGGCTGCTCGGCAAAGGCGTCGAGCAGCCGCTGAGCGTAAGAACCAGCTGACATAGAATCTTCCGGACTAATCGTCGACTTTGAGAATGGCCAGGAACGCCTCCTGCGGAACATCGACCGAGCCGATGGCCTTCATGCGCTTCTTGCCCTCTTTCTGCTTCTCGAGCAGCTTGCGCTTGCGCGAGATATCGCCGCCGTAGCACTTTGCCAGCACGTCCTTGCGGCGCGCGCGCACCGTGGAGCGCGCGATGATCTTGTTGCCGATCGCCCCCTGGATGGGCACCTCGAAAAGCTGCCGCGGAATGATCTCTTTGAGCTTGTCGCACAATCCGCGCGCCAACGGGTAGGCCTTGTCCTTGTGGACGATGAACGAGAGCGCATCGACCTCGTCGCCCGAAAGCAGGATGTCGAGCTTGACGAGCTCGCTCGTGCGGTAGTCGCTGAACTCGTAATCGAGCGACGCGTACCCCTTCGTGCGGCTCTTAAGCTGGTCGAAGAAGTCGAGAATGAGCTCGGCGAGCGGCATGTCGAAGTGCATCTCGACCGACTTTGCCGAAAGATGGATCATGTCGGTCATAATCGCGCGATGCTCGATGGCAAGTTGCATGACCGCGCCCGTGTACTCGGGCGGCACGATGACCTTGGCCGCAAGGTACGGCTCCTCGATATGGTCGATCCGCGTGGTGTCGGGAAGATCCTGCGGGCTGCGCACGTCGATCATGGTGCCGTCGGTCTTGTACACGTGGTAGTCGACGCTCGGACTCGTGGCGATAAGGTCGAGATCGAACTCCCGCTCCAAGCGCTCCTTCACCACCTCCATGTGCAGAAGGCCCAAGAAGCCGACGCGGAAGCCGAAGCCGAGCGCCACGGAGGTCTCGGGGCTCCACGTGAGCGACGGATCGTTGACCCTGAGCTTCTCGAGCGCGTCGCGGAGGTTCTCGTAATCTTTGTTGTCGATCGGGAAGATGCCCGTGTAGACCATGGGCTTGGCCTCGCGGTAACCCGGCAGCGGCGCGTCGCACGGCCGATCGGCGTACGTAAGGGTCTCGCCCACGCGCACGGCGTCCGGATCCTTGAGGCCCGTGACCACAAAGCCGACCTCGCCGACCCCGAGGCTCTTGACGAGTGCTTCGGCAGGGCGCTTGACGCCGACGCCGTCGACGAGGAAGGAGGTGCCCGCCTGCATCATAGCGAGCGTGGCGCCCTTCTCGATGTGGCCGTCGAACACGCGGACCGTTGCTACCACGCCGCGGTACTCGTCGAAGTAGGAGTCGAGGATAAGGGCCTTGAGAGGCGCGTCGGGGTCGCCCGAGGGCGGCGAGACCAAGAACACGATCGCCTCGAGCAGGTCGTGGATGCCCTCGCCCGTCTTGCCCGACACGCACACGGCGTCCTCGGCGGGAATGGCGAGCTCGTCCTCGATCTCGAGCTTCACGCGCTCGGGATCCGCGCTCGGAAGATCGATCTTGTTGATCGCCGGCACGATGTCGAGGTTCGCGTTCATCGCGAGGTTGGCGTTTGAGACGGTCTGCGCCTCCACGCCCTGCGTGGCGTCGACCACGAGCACGGCTCCCTCGCAGGCGGCGAGCGAGCGCGACACCTCGTAGGTAAAGTCAACGTGTCCGGGCGTGTCGATGAGGTTGAACTGGTAGGACTCGCCGTCGTCGGCCTCGTAGATCACGCGCACGGCGTTCGACTTGATCGTGATGCCGCGCTCGCGCTCGATGTCCATCGTGTCGAGCAGTTGCGCGTCCATATCGCGCTCCTCGACCGTATGGGTGAGCTCCAAGATGCGGTCAGAGATCGTCGACTTGCCATGGTCGATGTGGGCGACGATGGAGAAGTTCCTGATGTGTGAAGTATCGTTAGTAGCCATGTGGCCATGATACCGTAAACGTCCAGCTGCAGGGAATGCCCCAGATGCGCTGCTTCGTGCGCATATCGTGAGAAACACGCAGTCTACACGGCTTTGGCCCTTCTCTTTGCGCAGGCCGCGTGCTATATTTACGCAGTTGATCTCAACGCCGTGTCTCAAAGGCCAGAGAGAAGACTCTGAAAGGAACGTTTGAAGTGGCAAACATCAAGTCTCAGAAGAAGCGCATCCGCCAGGCGGAGAAGGCGCGCATCCGCAACAAGGCCGTCCGCTCCGAGCTCAAGACGCTCGTGAAGCGCGTTCGCGAGAACGTCGAGGCCGAGAACCTCGAGGGCGCTCAGGAGGCCGCGCGTCGCGCTTACTCCAAGCTCGACAAGGCTGCTGCCAAGGGCATCATCCACAAGAACCAGGCCGCCAACCGCAAGGCCGGCGTGCAGAAGCTCGTCAACAAGCTTCACTAACTCTCTGCCCTATACGGCGTTTATTTGAACAGGCGGTCCCGTGCGCGGGGCCGCTTCTTTTTTATCGAAACCGGCACTAGCCGCTTCATGCGGACCTATCTCGTGCAGATCTGCGCGACCCATCGAATGAGCGCAACATCGGACGTCTGCGACCCTTTGAGCGCCAGCTCAACGTCGACCGCACTCTCCAGCGCGCAGAGAAGCTCGGACGTCTTGAAGCCGCGGGCCCACCTCAGATGATTCTTGACCTGCCAGCCCTGAAGGCCCAGCGTGCGGGCGAGCGTCGAACCCTCCCCGCGCGCATCAAGGGCCTTGGCGCAGATAAGCTCGCGAATGCGCGTCGTGAGCAGCGAGTAGAGCATGATCTCCTGCTTCTGGGGCATCATGCGCAGCAGGCTCAGCGCCTTGGGAAGATTGCGCGCGCTCACCGCATCCAAGAAGTCCCACGGGCGGGGCTCCGCGGTGCGGACGACAAAGCGCTCGACATCCGCCTGGGTGATCTCGGCTCCGTCGACCATGCTGGCAAGTTTCTTGAGCTCGTTGTCGAGCATGCGCGTCGACTCGCCCACGCGGCTCACCAGCTCCTCGGCGCCGCCCTGCGTGATTGCCTTGCCATGGGCGGTTGCCATGGAGCGCACCTGCTGGGGCAGCTCCCAGCGCTTCTTGGGGGCGCACTCCACAATAGCCTTCTTGTCGATCTTGGCCACCGCTTTGTAAAGGCGCGTGTTCTTCGCGAGCTTCTCGGCAACGAGCAAAAGCACGGTCGTTGAGCTCGGGTTCTTGAGATAATCGACGAGCATCTCGCTCATAGCCTTGGGCAGGCGATCGCAGGGGCTCAGAACAACGAGTCTGAAGTCGGCCCCCATGGGAAAGGTGTTCAGCGACGAGAGCACGTCTTCGGGCGCCTGCTCTTTGGACATGTCGCGCTCGTCCAAATTGAAGTCAGCCAACCCGCTTGCCTCGAGGCGCTTCTTCATGCGAGCCACCGCATGCGAGCGCTTAAGCTCGTCGCTGCCGACGACGAGATACGCAGGCAACAGAGAAGCTCCGGCCACAATCCCTCCCAACCTTGATAGAGCGCACCGCAGGACGCATCGAAACCCGTTGATCCATTATACGCGGAAACACGATTGCACCCGCCCGCCCCCTCTCAGCGAATAGAGAGCCTATTTCTGCGTGCGAACGCGTACGCCCCCATACGACGGCTCGACCGTCACGTCGCCCCGGTCGACCGTTGAGCAGAACACGGACCCGGCCCGCTCGACTGCCTCTACGCACAATGGATCCGGATGCCCGTAGTCGTTGTTCTCGCCCGCACTTGCCACAGCCACCTCGGGCTTGAGGACATCCAACAAGCACGTGCTCACCGAGTCGCGCGATCCGTGGTGCCCGAGCTTCAAAACTTCGACGTCGCCGACCTCGGAGGCGATCTGCTCGGTAACGGGCGCCTCGGCGTCACCGGTCAGGAGTGCGGTGAGCTCCTTTCCTTTGTGATCGTAGGTCGCCTTGAGGCACAGCGAATCCTCGTTGGCGTCGCCTGCAGACGCCTGCTGAGGCCAAACAACGGTGCAGACAAATCCGCCGACAACAAGCTCGTCGCCGCACGACAGCTCTTCGAGCGATTCGACATGCTCCTCCACCAGAGCATCTTTCACGTTCTGCGGGGCATGAGCAGAAGCGCCCTCGGAAACGTAGACCTTGCCCACGGGCAACGAGCGCGCGATATCGTCAAGCCCCCCGGCGTGATCGCTGTGCCAATGCGTGATCACCACCGCGTCGAGACGGTGCACGTGCTGGCGCATGAGCGCCCTAAGCACCGCGTCGTCCTCGCCGGTATCCACGAGCAGCGCGTGCGCGCCGTCGCGCACGAGAACCGCGTCCGCCTGTCCGACGTCGAGCACCGTCACGGAAGGGGGTGCCAGCCATCGCCAATGCGCATACGACACGACGCTCCACCCGCACAACACCGCGCACGCCAGCGCAACGGCCCTGCGCGTCGGAACACGCCATACCGCGTATACCGCCGCCGCACCTCCCCACAACACAGGCGCGTGCCACCAAGCAGCCTCCACGGGCACCGACGCGTACGGAAGCCCGGCGCATGCCTCTGCGCAAAACAACGCGATACGTGCGAGCGCGTCAAGAGGGACGAACAGAAACCCCAGAGCAGGAAAGGCTGCTGCCAGAGGCACGACGACCACGCCAAGCGCCAAAAGCGCGCTCATAACAGGACCTGCAACAAGATTGGCGAGCGGAGCCACAAGCGACAGCTCGCCAAATGCCGCCACCGCGAGAGGCGCCGTCGCGCACTGCGCAACGAGCGTGAGGGCGAGGGCCTCGGCAAGACCAGAGCCGAAGCCAACCTGCTCCAACAGCGCGCGCAGATAGCCGCCAAGGCAGAGAATGAACAGCACGCTCATGCACGAAAGCTCAAACCCGAGATCAAACAGCAGGCCCGGATTAACCGCGAGAAGCACCATGGCCGTTGCAAACAGTCCCGATAGGGCATGAGGCCGCCTTCCTCCCAGCCCTGCGAGAAGCGACGCCAGCACCATGACGAGCGACCGTACGGCCGAGGGAGCTCCGCCGGTCAGAATCACATACGAGCCCATCAGCGCAGCGATGGCAAGCGCGCGCACGCGCCGGGACACGCCCGCTCTCACAAGCACCGCAAGCGCAAGGGACGAGACGAGCGCAAGATGGCTTCCCGATACGGCGACCAAATGCGAAAGTCCCGACGTCGAGAAAAAATCCGCCGCTTCAGAGGCGTTGAGCTCGCCTGCCTCTCCGCACACCGTCCCCGCGATCAAAGCGCGCTCGTCCGACGAGGCGGGGTCGATGGCATCGACCAGACGCGCGCGCAACGCAAGCAAGGGGCCTCCCCCGTCCGTAGCGGCGCTGGCGTGCACAAGCTGCGCCTCTGCCACCTGTCCCTTCATGAACCGTCCGCGGGCCCAGTCGTCCTCCTCTAGCTCCTCCAGGCGAAACACGCCCTCTATCAGCGTGCCGCGCGCATAGAGGGCATCGAGCTGGAGCCGCACATGGGCAACGAGTGTGCCGCTGCGCTCAACATCGGCGTCAACCGCATAGCCGTAGAGACCCTCCGAGCAATCACCCGTCACGCGCAGGTCAAGAGCGGCCCGCGGCGCAGAGAAGAGCGCTTCACGCTGCTCCCATCGCGTGGCCAGAGCAACCGAGCAAGCTACGCAGGCCGTCGCAGCGCCCGCAGCAAGCCAAAGCAGCCAAGGCGCGGCAGAAAGCCTCCGGCGTCGGCACACCGCGCCTGCTGCGGCAAACAGGGCAGCGGCCACGATCAACGCCGCAACGGTCGGCAGCAGCGCGCGCAACACACCAAAGAGCCCCTCGCTTTTCGCCCCGTCCGCCACGGCCTCAGCAAAAGCCAACCACCCGTGCTCCATGAGCAAGCCAGACGATACGGCGAGTCCGAGGCAGCCGGCAGCTACAGGAGCAGCGTAGGGCCGCGGAGGAAGCGCCGCGCCCGCTTTGCGCTCACACGCAGAGCGCATCTTTCATCTTCTCGAACTTCTTCTCCCCGATTCCCGAAACCCTCATGATGTCCTCCGGGGCGGAGAAGGGGCCGTTCTCCTCGCGATCCTTGATTATCGCCTGAGCCGTCGCGGGTCCAACGCCGGGCAACTCGTCGAGAAGCTGGGCATCTGCCGTATTGATATTGATTGCGTCCGTCGATTCATCGGAAGAACCTACTTCCGCTGCACCATCATCGCCCGAAAGGACACCGCTCTCCCCAAGCTCAGGAACGTAGACCTTCTCGCCGTCCGCTACAAGCGCCGCCCGGTTAATCTGCCTCTCGTCGGCGTTCTCGGTCAGCCCTCCGGCAGCATCGAGGGCATCGTTCACGCGAGCGCCTGGAGGCAGCTCCTTAAGACCCGGGTCGCGAACCGCGCCCCCTACGTCAACATACAAGGGACCTTCATCTTCGGGGGCGTCCGTTCCGTTCGCGTCGTCACGGCCCCCCTCCTCCGAATGAACGTCGGCAACCGGCGGATCGGCGTCATCGTCCGAAGCGCCTGCTGAGCGAACAGCAGTCGATACGTCCGTAGAGCCCGCGTCGCGACGCAGCAGCGTCTCCTGCCCGTCTTTAGCCGCAACTGCGCCGAGCGCGACCGCCCCCGCAAGCGCCGCAACAACGGCGAGCACCCATGGCCGTGCCAGCGGGCCGCCCCTCAACCGGTCAAGCAGCCTGTGCAGGCTTCCCTTCTCATCGATCACCGCCATGAAAAACACCTCCCAACTCCATGATGGAGCCGGGAGGTGCATGTGCGTGAACTCGAGAAAAATAAACCGAGCGGGTCAAACAAAACACTTGGCCTGCGACTGCGGCTGTGGAAACAAAACCGCACCCCGCAGTCCAGTACCCGTCATACCGGCAGCAGGCCGCTGTGGAAAACTCAAGCCTCAGCGGGGCGCGCCTTGTGGAACCGCGGCGCGAGAACGTCGTGGCGCTCGCGCATGGAGCGGGGCGGTCGGTAGCCCGGGCAGTAGTCAAAGTCAACGTACTCGAGGTGATCGACGAGCTCGTCGATCATGGCGTCGTGGTCGAACAGGTCCCACGCTTCGTGAACCAGATCGAGCTTGGCATGGGTCTCCGGCCTGCGGGGCATGAAGAGCGTGCAGCAGTCGGGAGCCGTCTGCGTGGAGATCTCGAAGGTTCCCAGAGCCTGCGCACGTTCGATGATCTCCTGCTTGTCGGAACCGATAAGCGGGCGGAAGATCGGAAGGCTCACCACCTCGTTGGTGGCGATGATGTTCTCGAGCGTCTGAGAGGCAACCTGGCCGAGGGACTCGCCGGTCACAATGGCCCCCGCCTTCTCGATGCGCGCAACGCGTTCGGCCACGGCGTACATAACGCGGCGATACATGATGACGCGCAGGCTGCTCGGACACGCGAGCGCAATCTGACGTTGGCACTCGCCGAACGGCACCACGTACAGACGCCCGATGCCGCCCGCGCCCGAAAGCTGGTGCACGAGGTCCTGGCACAGGTATTCGCTCGTGTCGGCTACCTGGGGCCTACCCGAGAAGTGCACGGGAACGCAGATGGCGCCGCGGCGCATGAGCTGCCACGCCGCAACCGGCGAGTCGATGCCCGACGACATAAGGGTGACCACCTTGCCCGCCGTGCCCACGGGCAGTCCGCCCACGCCGGCGTCATGACGGGCAAAGACAAAGACGCTGCCCTGGACCACGAGCACGTTGATCACGAGGTCGGGGTGGTGCATCTGAACCCTCTTCTCGGGAAAGGCCTCGCAGAGCACCTCGCCGACCTGCCGGTTAATGGCAATGGTGTCGAGCTCGTAGTCGGTGTTGGAGCGCTTGGCGTGTACCTTGAAGGTCGTAAGGCCGCCGGACTCGGCCTCGTGCATGGCTTCGACCGCAGCGGCGCAATACGCCCTCGGGTCGCGCTCGCACTTAAAGGCAAGCGACACGCGCGCCACGCCGGGAACCTGGCAGATGCGACGAACGGCGTCGCCAGCCCGGCTCTCGTCGGTAAACGTTACAAGGATGTAGCCGGACAGGCGCTTGATCTCCTCAACGGAAAAGGCGGCCAAGGCCGCCTTGAGGTTGCTCACGAGCTGTCTCTCAAAACTCGCGCGATTGTTTCCCTTGAGGCCGATCTCGTGATAGTGAACGAGACAGACACGTTGAGCCATGTTACTTCGTTACCCTGCCTTTGAGCGCGTTCTCGAACTTGTCGTGATCAAAGGAGATGTCGCCGTCGATGATCTCCTCCATGGCCATCGAGATGGCGTCACGGCCCGAAAGGGCGATCGTGATGTCATCGATGTCCTGAACGGCCAGGACGCGACTGTGCTGACCGCGCACCATGTTATTGATGTCGCACGCGCGCTTGGAGGCAAGCGACGCGAGCAGGAAACGGTTGTTCTCGGTCTTCTCGAGAAGGTCGTCGATCTGAGGCTTGATAACCGACATACGCTACCTCAATTCCTCTCGTACTTCTCAAACGTCCTCAGCAGCGCTTGCGTGGCGTCGTCAAGGTCGTCGTTCACAATAATCTCGTCGTAACGAGGCGCGAGCGAAAGCTCATGCTCGGCGTTGGCAAGGCGAAGCTCGATCGACTCGGGCGTCTCGGTGCCGCGGCCAACCAAGCGAGCGCGCAGCTCGTCGAGCGAAGGCGGCGCTATGAAGATGAGGACCGCCTCCGGAAACTTCTCGCGCACCTGAAGAGCGCCCTGCACGTCGATCTCGAGAACAAGCGAACTCCCCTGCGCAAGAAGGGAGGACACCTCGCTTACCAGCGTACCGTAACGGTGGCCGTGGACCTCTGCCCACTCCACGAACTCCCCGGCCTCGATACGACGACTGAACTCCTCGGGAGAGAGGAAGTAATAGCTCTTGCCGTCGACTTCGCCAGGACGCGGGCTGCGCGTGGTAGCCGAAACCGTCAGGCCCAGCCCCGGGTACAGCGAGCGAACACGCTCGACAAGCGTACCCTTGCCTGCACCTGACGGTCCCGAAACGACGAACAGTGTTGGCTTGAAGGATGCCACTACTTGGAGAGCTGATCGATGAGCTGCTCGCGCTGACGGACGCCGAGGCCCTGGACGCGACGGGTGGAGGAGATGCCAAGCTCGTCCATGATCTTGGCGGCCTTGGCCTTACCGTAACCAGGGAGGGACTCGATGAGGGTGGAAACCTTCATACGCGAAGCGATGGGGTCATCGGAGTTCAGAACGGACTCGAGGGAGACCTCGCCGTTCTTGATCTTATCGCGAAGCTCGGCACGGGCGTGACGGGCGGCAGCGGCCTTCTCAAGGGCAGCCTTGCGCTGCTCATCGGTAAGCTGAGGAAGAGCCATGAGAACCTCCTATGAAGAAACAAATGTAAAGCTCTGATCTGGGCCAACGCAACGTTTGCGCAGCTCATAACCATCAACGACAGATTACCATAGAGGAAGCAAACAAGAATTGCAAGCTCACAGCGCCTATCCGCTCTTCACACCCACAGAGACCACAGAGAAGAGCCCCTCGGCGGACGCCCCGGGGCAAACGGAGAAAGAAAGGCCGTGAACTGCGCGTATGCGGCTCACGGCCTTAAGAGCGGACAGAGGCGTGCCGTGCGCTACGACGACTGCTCAAGCTCGGCGACAATGGCCTCGAACGCTTCAACCGGGTCTTGAGCTTGGGTAATGGGACGACCGACGACAAGGTGGCTTGCCCCGTTGGCGACCGCCGAGGTGGGCGTTGCCACACGCGATTGGTCGCCAAGGGCAGCGCCTGCCGGTCGCACGCCGGGCGTGACGATAAGCGCGTCCTCGCCGAGAAGCGCGCGCATCTCGGAAGCCTCCTGCGGCGAGCATACGATACCGTCGCACCCGGCGCTCTGCGCAAGCTTGGCGAGCGCGGCAGCCTCCTCAGGAATAGACCTCGATACGCCGATCTCGGCGAGGGCGCTGGGATCCATGCTCGTAAGCACCGTCACTGCAATCAGCTGAGGACGATAGCCGAGCTCCGGGGCCGCGTCTTCAACACCCGCGCGCGCCGCGGCGAGCATGGCGGACGAGCCGAGGCCGTGAACGGTCATGAGGTCGGCGCCGGCGAGCGCCGCGCTTCTGGCGGCGCCGCGGACCTGATGCGGGATATCGTGAAGCTTGAGGTCGAGAAAGACCTTGAAGCCCCGTCCCTTGAACGCGCGGACGATCTGCGGACCCTCCGCGTAAAAGAGGGTCATGCCGATCTTGACCCAGCGCGCGTGCCCCGCGAGGGCGTCGCCCAAGGCAAGGGCCTCCGCGCGATCGCAGTCCAAGGCGACCATGATGCGGTCGCGAGCTTCGATGTTTAGCATTCGAACGCCCCTCTCAGCTCGTTGATGTCGGACACGCCTTGGGACTCAGCCCACTCCTCGAGCTCCCGCAGGATGCGCACAGGCGCTGCGGGATCGACGAAGCTCGCCATGCCCACCGACACGGCCGTTGCGCCGGCGAGAATGAACTCGGCAGCGTCCTCGCCGCTCATCACGCCGCCTACGCCGCACACGGGAATCTGGACGGCGTTAGCGACCTCCCAAACCATGCGCACGGCAATGGGGTGAAGCAGCGGGCCCGAAAGTCCGCCCGTGGGACGAGACAGCTTGGAACGCCTCGTGTGCACGTCGATCGCCATGCCGGGAATGGAATTGATAACCGTCAGGCCGTCGGCGCCCTCGGCCTCGAGGGCGCGCGCGATCTCGGGCAGGCGAACGGGCGCCATCTTTACGAGCAGGGGCTTCTTGGTCACCGGACGACACGCGCGCATAACCTCGGCAGCTCCGTCGGGAGTGGAGCCGCACGCCGCGCCGCCCGCCGCGATGTTGGGGCAGCTCACGTTGAGTTCAAAGCCGGCAGCCCACGGGCAGAGCTCGTCAAAAAGCTCGAGCGCGGCAACGTACTCCGCGACCGAATGCCCGGCAACCTGGCAGATAACCGCCGTTCCCTTATCGGAGAGGTTCTGCAGAAACGGACCGGACTCCTCGGCAAACGCGCGCACGCCGGGGTTCTGGAGACCCACGGAGTTCATCATGCCGCCCGGAACCTCCGTCATGCGGGGCTTGGGGTTGCCCGGCCACGGCTCGGCGGCGCAGCCCTTGGTCGTGATCGCGCCGAGCTCGGAAACGTCGAAGAAGTTCTGGAACTGCCATCCGTAGCCAAACGTACCCGAAGCCGTGTTGACGGGGTTCTTCATCTCGATGCCGCCGAAGTTGACGGCCATGCTCACCGTGCTCACCAGACAACCTCCTCGGCGTTGAATACCGGACCGCACATGCAGGCGCCTTTCATGCCCGATGTGGTTTCGACCGCGCAGGTGTTGCAGGCGCCGAAGCCGCAGCTCATCATGCGCTCGAGGGAGGCCTCGCAATACGCGCCCGCCTCGTGGGCGCAAGCGGCAACCTTGGCCATCATGGGCTCGGGGCCGCACGTGGCAACGTAGTCGTAGTTCCCTGTAGCGAGAAGCTCCGACGCGGGCTCGGTGCAAAAGCCCTCGAGGCCGAGCGAGCCATCGTCGGTGGAGACGCTGATCTCCCCCGCACCGAGCTCCTCGAGCTCCCCGGCACCCACGAGCTTCTCGCCCGTCTGGGCGCCAAGGCAGGCGTCAAAGGCTATGCCGCGTTCTGAAAGCTCGCGCGCGAGGCACACGATGGGCGGAGCGCCGATGCCGCCCGCCACGAGCAGAGCGCGGGAGCAGTTCTCGGGCACGCTCCAGCCCTTGCCCCCCGGACCGAGAAGGTCGGTCTGAGCACCGGGCTGCATCTGCGACAGACGGCGCGTGCCGTCGCCCACAACGGCGTACCAGATCTCGACAGTGCCCTCGCAGGGATCGGCGGAAGCGTACGAGAGCGGGATCCTCAGGAGCGACATGGCGTTTCCCGGGACGCGGATGTTCACGAACTGGCCGGGCTTGATCTGCTCGGCCAGCTTGGGGGCTTTGATCACCAGCGAGTACACATCGCTTGCGATAGGCTCGTTAGACACGATCGTGACATCGTGCATGCGAGCGGAAGAAGGCGTAGGCATAAGCCCTCCCTAACTAAAGGCCGAGACGGCGCGACGGCGCCGCCTCGAGCCGACACGATCAATAAGATGCGGCTAGCGCTCCTGAACGACGCCGTCGACCAGCGTAGGCACGCCGCCGACGAACACGTGCGTAGCGCGACCCGTGAGCTTCTTGCCCTCAAAGCCGCAGTTGCTGG
>CASEEV010000014.1 GCA_949287065.1 uncultured Collinsella sp. | reverse complement strand
GGCAGCCTCGGCAGCGCGGGCTGCCTCGGCCTCGGCGGCCAGCTGGGCCTTTGACTTGCGGCCGCGACGGCGCGCAGGCTTCTTCTCGGCGGGCTCGGCGCCCTCGAGAAGCGCCGCGCGCTCGGCGTCCTCCCTGCGCTCGCGGCGCACGACCGACGCCTGCGATATCTGCGCCAGAGCGCGCGCCTGGATCACCTCGGGCGAAAGCTCCTCGACGGAAGCTGCGGACTCGACGCTCTTGGCAGACGCGTCGCCGTCAGGCTCGGCCGTCTTGCGTGGGCGGCCGCGACGCGTCGTGCGCTTGGGCTTCTCGGCGGCATCGCCTTCGACGGGCTTTTTTCGCGGGCGGCCGCGACGGCGCGGAGCCGGATCGGCTGCCTCGGTCTCGGCGGCGGGTGCCTGGGTAGGCGCCGGCACCAACTCGGGCGCGGCTGCGGGCGCTTCTGCGGCTATGACGTTGTCGAGGTTCTGTTCGCTCTGCTCTGCCACGGGTAGGGTACCTTCTTCCCATAGGACATTACCGTGCCGCAAACACTGTGACTCTGGGCACGCTTCAAAACTGCTGCCACACCTTGCGCAAGGCTCACGGCACGCAGGAAAACGCATCCGAACGATGCGTATCAAACAACTGATGAGCTGTATATGCAGGATAAAAATAAGCGCTGTCGCACGCGCATGCTGCGCGCGCACGCGCTGAGTGTACCACGATCGGAGTGAAACCAAGCTGCGAAACCGTGCGAATTAACCTGATTTCGACGCAGAGCGGGCCTTATCGCCCGCCCTGCCGCGCAAACAACGAAGACGGCCGCACAAGGCGGCCGTCTTGAAGCGTTATGGCAAAAGGGCGCCCTACATCTGCTGGGGCGCCGAGACGCCGATGAGCGAGAGCACGAGCGCGATGACGCGGCGCACGGCGTCGCACGCGCCGAGGCGGGCGCGCGAGAGCTCGGCGTCGAGCGGGCGATTCTCGCTCGGAAGAACCTGGCAGGCGGCGTAGAACGAATGGAACGCGCCGGCGAGCTCCTCGACGTAGTGCGTGAGGCGGAACGGGGCGCGGTCGCGGGCGCACGAGGCCACGAGCTCCTCGAGCTCGGAGATCTTGCGCGAGAGCGCGAGCTCGGCGGAGTCGGAGAGCAGCGAGAAGTCGGGGTTCTCGCCAACAGCGCGCTCCGCCACAACGTCCATGCCGATCTCGGCGGCTTCCTCGGCGCTCACGCCGGCGGCGCGGCGCAAAATCGAGCAGATGCGGGCATGGGCGTACTGCACGTAGTACACGGGGTTGTCCTGGCTCTTCTCCTTCACCGCGTCGATGTCGAAGTCGATCATCTGGTTGCTCGAGCGGCTGATGAGGGTGTAGCGCGTGGCGTCGGCCCCCACTTCGTCGAGCAGCTCGCGGAACGTGACCATGGTGCCGCGGCGCTTGGACATGCGCACCGGCTTGCCCGAGCGCAGGAGGTTCACGAGCTGGCCCAAGAGCACCTCGAGCCTGCCCGGATAGCCCAGCGCCTCGCACACGCAGGAAAGGCGCTTGATGTAGCCGTGATGGTCGGCGCCCCACAGGTCGATCACGTGGTCGACGCGCTGGAACTTGTTCCAGTGGTAGGCAACGTCGGAGGCGAAGTAGGTGAACTCGCCGTTGGCCTTGACAAGCACACGGTCCTTGTCGTCGCCGAGGTCGGTGGCACGGAACCACAGGGCGCCGTCCTTCTCGTAGAGGTAGCCCATGGCGCGAAGCTTGTCGAAGGCGCGGTCGACCGCGGTCTTGCCGTCGGCGTCCTTCTGGTAGAGCGAGCGCTCCGAGAACCACACGTCAAACGTGCAGCGCGCATCAGCGCAGGTGCGGTTGATGTCGGCGAGCATGCGCTCGTAACCGCGCTCGCGGAACGACAGCACGCGTTCGTCGTCGGAAGCGCTCACCCAGCGGTCGCCGTCCTCCTCGCAGAAGTGCGCCGCCTCGTCGATGATGTAGCCGCCGCCGTACGCGTTGCCGCCGAGCGCTTCGTTGAAGGCGTCCATGTAGGGGTGCAGCTCGGGATGCGCGTTGTCCTCGTCGTCGACGAAGGCCACGCGGTCGGCCTCGAGCGCCGCATGCGCTTCCTCGAGCGTGACGCTCTTCTCGCGCATCAGCTCTTCGAGCTGCAGATAGCGCATGGCGATCGAGCGGCCAAAGACGTCCATCTGGCTGCCGTGATCGTTGATGTAGAACTCGCGCTCCACGTCGTAGCCGGCGTGCTCGAGCACGCGGCAGAGCGAGTCGCCGAGAGCCGCCCAACGGCCGTGCCCCACGTGCATGGGGCCCACAGGGTTTGCGGACACAAACTCGACCTGGATCTTCTGGCAGGCGCCGCCCGTCGAGCGGGCAAAGTCCTTGCCCTCGGAGCGAACGCGCGCGAGCACGGCGTTCTTCTCGGCAACGGAGAGGTAGAAGTTGATGAAGCCGGGGCCGGCGATCTCGATCTTCTCGACGGCCTGGTCATCGGGCATGTGCGCCACGAGCGCCTCGGCGATCTTGCGGGGGGCGCAATGGGCGAGCTTGGCGGAGCGCAGAGCGCACGTGCTGGTCCACTCGCCGTGGCTCGTGTCGGCAGGACGCTCGATACCGGCGTCTGCCAGCTCAAACTGAGACAGATCGCCCGCTTCCTGCGCTGCGGCGAGCGCGGCGCGCACCATAGACTCAATCTTCTCGGGCATGAAGGAGCTCCTCGAATAAAAAGGCGGTATGGGGAACTAATGAATAGTAGCACAGCGCCGCAAGCAGCGATTCCGCCTGCGGGCGCCCAACGTCGGCGAACGGGAATTCTTCACGCGAACAAATTTGTAATTATCACCCGTACGACCACCGGCAAACAGCAGATCGCCAAATCTGGTTTGAGCATGGTTTGCGCAGCTTATTTGTGTTCAGTTTATGGATTGCGCTGGTATACACCATTTTTAGCGTGGTAGACTGTTCTTTGTGACTAAGCGATAAGCGTAAGACGTACGGAGGTTCGGCATGTTCAGCATCGGAGAGCACGTGATCCACCCCGGCCAGGGCGTTTGCACCGTCACCGGGTTCAAAGACTCGCCCGCGCCCATGCTCGTCTTAGAGGCGGGCACCGGTCATAAAAAGACCCAGCTCCTCTACCCCGTGGCGCAGTCGGATCGTCTCCACCGCGCGATCTCGCGCGAGGACGCCCTCACCCTGATCGAGCATTACGGGGACCTCGAGTGCGACTCCTTTACCGAACGCAACGCCAATCTCGAAGAGGCGTACTTCAAGCAGATGCTCAAGCACGGCGCACCCGACACGGTTCGCGTGGCCAAGACCATGCACGCGCGCATCTGCGACGCCGAGCGCCGTTCCAAGAAGCCCAGCAGCTACTATGCGCGCGTTCTCAAAGAGGCGCGCCGCCGCTCGCTCGAAGAACTCGCCTGTGCGCTCGACTGCACCGAGGAGCATGTTGCCGAGATGATCGAAGCACAGATGAACTAGCGCTTCTCCCCAACATAACGCCCACATAACGCAGCGAGGGCGCCGGAAGACCAGCTCCGGCGCCCTCGCTGTGTTTATGGCAGATAGAAGAGCGTGCCCTACTCCTTGCCGCCGACCTCGCCGATAAAGGCGCGGGTGCGCTCGGACTTGGGATGCTCAAAGACCTGCTCGGGCGTGCCCTGCTCGACCACGACGCCGCCCTCCATAAAGACCACGCGGTCGGCAACGTCGCGGGCAAAGCCCATCTCGTGCGTCACCACGACCATGGTCATGCCGCCCTGCGCCAGCTCGCGCATGACGTCGAGAACGCCGCGCACGAGCTCGGGGTCGAGGGCGCTCGTGGCCTCGTCGAAGAGCATGACGTGCGGATCCATGGCGAGCGCGCGGGCAATGGCCACGCGCTGCTGCTGGCCGCCCGAGAGCTCGCCCGGGAAGTAGTCGGTGCGGTCGCCCAGGCCCACGCGCTCGAGCTGGACGCGCGCGACCTTGGCCGCCTCGTCCTTGCTGCGCCCCAGCACCTTCTGCTGGGCGAGCATGACGTTGTGCAGGGCGTCGAGGTGCGGAAACAGATTGAACTGCTGGAACACCATGCCCATGCGCTCGCGCACCTTGTTGATGTTGGTCTTGGGCTGGGTGATGTCCTCGCCCTCGAAGATGATCTGGCCCGCCGTGGGCTCCTCCAGGCGGTTCAGGCACCGGAGCATGGTCGATTTGCCCGAGCCCGAGGGACCGAGAACCACCACGACCTCGCCGCGCTTGATGTCGAGCGAGATGCCCTTGAGAACGTCCGTCTCGCCGAAACTCTTGTGCAGATCGACGATGCGGATGATCGGCTCCTCCGCAGCGGAAGCGGCAACGTTGTTAGGCATGAGCGACCTCCTTAGCCGCGTCATCCGAACGGCTGCCGGCGCGCTTACGCTTGCGCCCGCCGCGCACCCGCTCCTCCAAGTGACGCGTCACCTTGGACAGCGGCAGCGTAATGATCAGATAGAAGACCGCAGCGACGATGTAGGGGGTGATGGACCCCGTGGACGCGACGATCGTGCGCGCGTACATGACGAGCTCCATAACGCCGACGGCGGCGAGCAGCGAGGTGTCCTTGTACAGCACGATGAACTCGCTCGTGAGGTTGGGAATGACGATGCGGAACATCTGAGGCAGGATGACGTAGATCATGGTCTGCGCGCGCGTCATGCCGAGCGAGCGCGCGGCCTCGTTCTGCCCCTTGTTGATGGAGAGGATGCCGGCGCGGTAGATCTCGCACATGTAGGCGCCCGAGTTCATGCACATCACCACGACGCCGAGCGGGAAGTTGGGGATGTCGATGCCCGCGAGCGGGAGACCGAAGAACGCGATGTAGATCTGCAGGAAGAGCGGCGTGCCGCGCACCAGGTTAACGTAGGTGGTGGCGATGCCGCGGATCACGG
This sequence comes from uncultured Collinsella sp., assembly GCA_949287065.1. GTDB lineage: Bacteria > Actinomycetota > Coriobacteriia > Coriobacteriales > Coriobacteriaceae > CALUOB01. The sequence goes on along the minus strand of CASEEV010000014.1, from coordinate 12,932 downwards.
CTCGCTTGGAGAGGCGCATGAGCGCGAGCGCGAGGCCGAGCGGGATGGCGAGCGGGAAGGCCACCGCGACCACGGCGATGGACATGAAGAAGCCGTTGAGCACCACGGGGAAGCTCGTCACGAGGATCGTGGGGTCAAAGAACAGGCGCAGGAATCGGTTTGAGTTCCATGCCTGAACCCACGACTGCTCGGAGAGCCACTGGGAGAGCGCCTCGGTGGCGGAGATACCCGTAACCGAGATGGCGGGAATGTCTTCGACGGTCTCCTCGGCGCCGGATGCGAGCTTGTAGGTCGCCTCGACCTGCATATCGCCACCTGCTTGCGGGAAGAAGACGTCGTACACGATGACGTTGAGGTGCCCCTCCTGCATAATCGGCTCGTCGAAGGTGATCGCAAGATCCTGTCCGTCGGCCGCCACATCGTAGGCAACCTCGGTGCGCGTCATCAAATCGTCGCCGGTGAGCAGCGTGACCTGCAAATCGTCGGTCCCAAACGTCGTGCCGTCGGGAATGTGCAGCGTGAGCTCCGACACGCCCTCGTCCTTGGCGACGCTCGCCTCAAAGGTGATGCGCGACTGAGTCGCACCCATGATGGTGGTCTTGTCGTCGTCGGAGTTGGGGCGACCGGTGCAGCGCACGATGTCCATAGCGCTCGCCTGGGAAGGCGCGAGCGCGCTCGCGCCGAAGATGCCCGACAGGCACAGCGCGAAGGCAATAAACGCCGCGGTGATCCTGCGGCGGGTGGTTCTCATCACAGTTGGCCTCGCTCTCTGAGGGCAACGGCCCCTCCCCCGCTCGAGGGGAAGAGGCCGTCCTCACACGTCGTACCGAAACGAATGTTGTCGTAGCGGTTTAGCCCATGTTCTTGGCGATGAGCTCGTCGAGCGTACCGTCCTCCTGGAGCGTGGCGATGGCCTCGTTGACCGCGTCGAGAAGCTCGGGGTTGTCCTGCGAGATGGCGATGGCGTACTCCTCGCCGGTGGCGGAGGTGTACACGACCTGCTGGTCGGAATACGCGCCGGCAAGCATCTGCTGAACAACGGCGCTGTTGCCGCAGACGGCGTCGGCCTTACCGGCCTGCACCGCGGCGAAGGCGTCGGTGAAGTTGGGGAAGGAAACGATCTCGGCGTTGGGGAAGTTCTCGCCGGCGAAGTCCTCGCCCGTGGAGCCGCTCTGGACGGCGATGGTCACGGCATCGGAGTTCAGAGCCTCGGTAGCGTTGTCCTCGGTGATCTCGGTGTTGTCGCCCTGAACGGCAACCGCCTGGTTGTCGACGTAGTACGGGTCGGAGAAGCTGACCTGGTCCTCGCGCTCGGGCGTGATCGAGATGCCCGAGAGGCCGGCGTCGGCCTGGCCGCCGGCAACGATGGCCGGGACGATGCCGTCGAAGTCGATGTTGGTGTACTCGCACTCAAGGCCGAGCTCCTCGGCAATGGCGCGACCCAGATCCATGTCGAGGCCGACGTACTCGCCGTCCTCGAGGTTCTCGAACGGCGGGTAGTCAGGCGAGGTCGCGAAGACGATCTTGCCCTCGTCCATGGTCATACCGGTCTGGGTGGCCTCGCCGGAGGGCTCGGAGCCCTCGGTCGTAGACGCGGTGTCGCCGCCGCAAGCCGTGAGTCCGAGAACCGCGGCGAGCGCGACCGTTGCGAAGCCGGCAACGGGCACGAGCTTCTTCGTCTTCAGCATGTTGCTCTCCTTTGTGTTACGCCGGCGCCTGCTGCGGCAGCGTCAGCTAGTTTTCAAGTACATGGTCGCTAGTATGCGCTCTTTACTTGCAATTTGCAATCTTAGATGGTTCGTATTCAGTAATGCGAAGCATCTTGCCTTGAATTCCCATTTTGCTGGATATTCTCTGCAAACTATAGATCGTTGTATTCACAAATATGAAACAATGCGCCGCGCATGGCATGGGCACGCCCGGACCCGGCAGCGCGTACCGCCCAGCGCGGACTGCCCGCGCCGAGCCGGCACGCCTTGCCCGCGCCCAGCAGCATCGCCCGTAACAAATAGCAACCTTTTGACCATAGGTTTTTCTTAACAATCAACGATCCGTTGATGCCTCTATACTGAATCGAGAAGCTCGCTCCGCCATTCGATTGAGCGTAGAATATAAAGGCTTATCCAGACTTCAGGATTTTGTCAGGTTCCCAGCCTTTTCACTCATCAGAACCGCACGTTTGATCGCGCTTTTCTCTACTCACCTCCAGGCGAAAGTTAGCCATGACCGATACCAGCTCGCATCCAGACAAACGGCCGCGCTCATCGCAGCGCCACCCCAGTCAGCGTCCGTCTGGCCGCCCCGACGCTCAGCGCAGCGGGCAGCAGCGCCCGGCAAACCGCCGCTCCGTTTCCTCCGGAAACGCACAGCGCCCCGCCGGCCCGCAGCGCGCTGGCGCCCGCCCCCTGCAGAACGCGCAGGCGCGCCCGCGCCAAAACCAGCCGCGCACCGCGGTTCCGCATACCTTCCAGGCACCGCCGCAAAGCCGGGGCCCTCGGCACAACCCTCCCCATCGCCCGGGCACGCATCAGAACCGAAGCGCCTTTGAGCGCCAGACCGAGTCGCACCAGGTGCACCCCACCTACGAGAACCAGAAAGCCCAGGCGCGCCAGGCCTATCGCAACGCCCAGACAAACGGCGCGGTGCGCAACGCCGCGCAGCAGGCCGTTCGCCGCGCGCGCAACGGGCAGCCGAGCGCCGCTGCGCGCGCCGCTCACCCGCAGGCCCGCCGCGAGAGCGTTGCCGGACGCAGCGGCTCCGCAGCCCAGCCCCGGCAGCAGCGCGCCGCACAGCGCACCCCCGCCGCCAATACGCAGCGCGCTGCGGCACCCCATCCTTCACGGCAGGCGCCCCGCAACGCCCCGCGCACCTCTGCCCAGAACCATCCGCGCAACGCTTCCCATCCCGCCCCGCACGGCGAGGCGCGCGCTGCAGAGCGCAACGTCCGCATGCGCCGCGAGCCCAACTGGAAGGCGCGCATCATCGGAGTGGCCGCCCTCGTAGCGCTCGTGGCAATCGGCGCATGGTGGTTCCTCTTCCGCACGATCACCGTTACGGTCAACGGTGAGGAAGTCTCCTGCCGCACGGGTTCCTCCATCACCGAGGTTCTCGACCAAAACGACGACTTTGGCTTCAGCCACGGCAACCTCGTGTCGATCAACGGCAACGTTATCGAGAAGGGCAAAGGCAACCCGCCCGCAGTCACGCTCAACAACGCTTCCGTAGAGGCCACCGCATACAACGGCACCAAGGTAGGCTCAAACGACGCGCTCAGTGTGAGCAACGGCACCGATGTCGAGGAGGAGAGCACGACCGAGGAGGCCGAGATCAAGCCTTCGATCACTATGAAGACCGGCGGCGCGATCCAGTACATCTCGAAGAAGGGCAAGGCAGGCAAGAAGGAGGTCAAGCGCGGCGTCACCTCGGGCGAGACCAAGGACGTCAAGGTACTCGAAAAGGCAACCGACACCGTGGTCGAGTCGGCCAACGCCGATCCCAAGGGCGGCAAGTACGTTGCCCTGACCTTTGACGACGGCCCGAGCGAGTACACCGCCGATATTCTCGAGATCCTCAACAAGAAGGGCGCCAAGGCTACCTTCTTCAACCTCGGCATCAACGCCGAGGAGTACCCCGATCTGGCCAAGGCGGTTGTGGACGGCGGCCACGAGCTCGCCAGCCACACCAACCAGCACGCCTACCTGCCCGACGAGGACACGGAGGGCCTGCGCGACGAGATCAGCTCGGCGTTCGACCGCATCGAGAAGGCGTCCGGCGTCAAGACCACGATGATGCGCGCACCCTACGGCGCGTTCACCGAAAAGGAGTGGGAGCGCGCGGGCGACCTCATCAGCACCAACGTGCTCTGGAACATCGACACGCTCGACTGGGAGATGCCCGGCGCCAAGGCCATCACCAACGAGGTGCTCGACAACGCCTACAACGGCGCCATCATCCTCATGCACGACGGCGGCGGCGACCGCAGCCAGGACATCGACGCGCTGCCCGACATCATCGACGGCCTTCAGGAAGACGGCTACCAGCTCGTCACCGTGTCCGAGCTCATGGAGCTCGACGGAAGCTTCCCCGCAAGCGCCCTCGGCAAGACCGCAGACGAGAAGAGCGAGTAGCAAACCGCCAACATCCCGCAGTACGACGAAGGGGCCGGCTCAGACGAGCCGGCCCCTTCGCTTCTCGCTCTTGCCAGACATCCCAAGCGGATGCCCCGGCAAGAATCCGCAGAGACCCCGCGGGAACCGGAGGCTACGCGGTAAACGGCCACTTCCCCGCTGCGAGCGCCTCGATAGAGGCCGCAACCGCGTCATCGGCGCACGCGCCGATGTGCCAGCGCGCCGCCGCAGCAGCCTCAGGCGTGGCGTTTGCCACGGCAACGGAGTTCTCAACCACACGGAACATGGCAAGATCGTTGCCCGCGTCGCCGAACACCGCAACCTCGTCGGTGCCGATGCCCAGGTGCTCGCAGAGCGCGAGCACCGCGCTCCCCTTGTTCCAGCCCGAGGGCATGATATTGAGGTAACCGGGCAGGGGCACGTCAAAGTCGAGCCCGTCCACCCGCTCGTTGAGCATGGCCGCAAAGGCAACGGTCTCGTCAAAGTCGGCGTCGAGAAAGATATTTGCCTTGAGCGCCGGGGCGGCGGGCAAGCCGTCGGCGTCGATGCAGCGCGCCGCATAGCCAGGCATGGTCAGGCCCAGCACCTCGCGGTCGCCTGCCACGAGGTACGGCTGGGAGCCCTCGAAGTAGAGCATACCCGTGCGAGGCGAGGCGCTCACGAGAGAAAGCGCCTGCTCGAGCGATGCCGTGGGCAGCCGGTGCTCGGCGATCTTCTCGCCCGCCGCGTAGATCTCGAGGCCGTTGGTAGTGATCGCCGTCGAGAAGCACGCTTCGTCGTTGCGAAAGAACGGGGCGATCTGCGCGCGGCCGCGACCGCTCGACGGCCCGACCGTGATTCCCGCGTCGCGCGCGGCGCGAAACGCGCGCACAGTGCGCTCGGAAACCGCCGTCATGCCGCGCGGCATAACCGTGTCGTCGATATCGGTCAGGATGAGTTTGATGGTAGGTGCGTCGCCGTGCGCCATAGGTCCTCCGCTCGCTAGATTCGGCTTCCCTGAATCTAGCGCAAGAAGCCGGCTTGAGCGCTTCTTGCTCAAAATCGCAAAAGAACCCCATACTTGTACGTACAAGTTTGGGGTTCAGGAAGAGCCCTGCGGGCCGACCCGCGCAAGGCCGGCCCGCGGCTATAGGCAAGCGCGTGCTTACGCGCCAGAATGCGAATGGACGTGCTCGTGGGGATGAACGGACCCGTCGGGCTCCTTGATGGCAAACGTCGTGGCAAGACCGAGCAGCACGATGGTCGCGCCCACGGCGTACGCGATGCGCGTCGAGTCAAAGCGGGCCTGCGCGTCAATGGCGGCGAGCGCCTGCCGCTCCTCCGGCGTCATCTTGATGTCGGCGACCTGCTGCTCGAACTCGGCATTGCTGCCCAGATTCACGCTGACCGTCGAGAGAGCGCTCGAGACCTCAGGCGAGATGGCAGGGTCTGCCGCCGCCTTGGTACGCACGGTGTTCGTGATACCGAAGAGAAGGACCGCTCCGAGAAGCGCCACGCCTACCGCCTGCCCGACGTTGCGCATGGTGCTCTGGATGCCGCCCGACTGCGCGGCTTCGCGCTCGGGAAGCGCCTGCGCGACGATATTGCTCGCATGCGACGAGACGGTGCCGGCGCCAACGCCTGCGACAAACGCGCCGAGAAACACGCCGACGGTGCTGCAACCGTCGATGGTGACCGAAAGCGCCATGATGCCGAGTGCGAGCGCCATGGCGACGTACCCCGCCTGCACCACGCGGCGCGGGTTGGCGTGCGGCAACAGCTTGGGGATGCCGAGGGCAAACGCAAACGTCGGCACACCGGTGACGATCGAGATCATGCCCACGTCTACCGGCGTCCAGCCCGCAACGAGCTGCAGGTACGGAGCCATGAGGATGGACTGGGCACCCATGAAGAAGAACGTGAGGGCGTTGGCCGTAAGACCGGCGAGAACCTGGGGCGTCTTGAAGAACGCCTGCGGGAGAAGCGCCACGCCGTTCTTCTCCTCCACGCGCTTCTCGACCTTGACGAGCGCAGCGAGAACTACGAGCCCGACCGCCATCATGGGCAGCGTGGGCGAGATACCGAAGACGATGAACGGGCACGCGTCGAGCGGCGTCACAAGGCCCCACGACGAGATGCTCGAGAGTCCGATGAGAAACAGAAACAGCCCGGTTGCCGCAAGCACGACTCCGATGCCGTCGAACGAGAGGTCGCCCTTGCTCTCCTCGATAGCGGGCAAGGTGAGCGACAACACGAAAACGGTGAGGAAGTACGCGCTGAGCGTGAGGAAGGTAGCGCGCATGCCGCCGACCTCCATGACCAGACCGAGCAGCAGCGGAAGCACTGCCGAGAGCCCTGAGGCAGCGCCGATGCAGCCGAAGGCGACCATGCGGTTCTGACCGCGGTACAGCTTAGGCACCAGGCCCAGAATCGACGGGACGAGAAAGCTTGCGCCGAACCCAACGAGCACGCGGCCGACCCAGATGAACACCGTCATGTTGGGCGCAAAGGCGAGCGCCACCTCGCCGACGGCGCAGAGCAGCGTTCCTATGCGGAACGTCTTCTTCCAACCGACGATCGTTCCCGCCAGACCACCGGCGATCATGAAGGCGCCGCCGACCAGCGGATAGATCATGTTGGCAAGCTGGATCTCGGAGGTTGTCGCACCGAGGTCATGGGCGAGCGACGACGTGGCGAGCGAAAGCGCTCCGTTGTCACCGGTCGTTCCCATCTGCGCGAGGATGAGAATGACGATGGGAAGCACGAGGAACTTCTCGACCTTCTGCGCGCTCGAGGTCGAGGATGGTAAGGCAGTAAGGGTGTGCATGATGGTCCTTTGATCGATATGGGCGGAGCGCCGCAGCGCCCGCCCTACCGTCCGCTATGCGGCGGCTTTTGCAGCAAACGGAACGGTACCGGTGAGGTCGTACGCCGAAAGCGGGTATGCGCGAATGCGCGGATCGGCATACGTGGCGCAGTAATAGGTGAGATGCCCGGCAGAAAACCCGCTCGTGTACAGCGTCTGCTCATACGTTCCGTCGGCCATGCGGGCGCTGCCCAGCGGCACGGCAACCGAGCCGAGCGTGTGGAACAGGCGCGCAACGTTGGCGGCCTCGGAGCTCTGAACGGGATAATGCCCGTTGACGAAGGCAGCCTTCACAAAGCGCGCGGGCCCGCTGTAGTCGCCGGGGATGCCCTGCATGCCGGCACCCGTGCCAAAGGGAGCGAGCGTTGCCGCGCCCCACGAGACGGGCTGCGGGTCGTCCTCCGAAAGCGGCAGGTAGTTGCGCAGGTTCTGACGCTGCCAACCAAAGTCGGGCTCGTTGGTGAGAGTGTCGACGTCGTTCTCCCACACCTTGACACCGTCGTCGAGGCATTCCACCACGATGCTGCCGGTGGCGTCGCCGATGAGCCAGTGGAGCTTTGCCACCGGAAGCCGGTCGTTCACGGGCTTGGCCACGATGTTGACCGTCTTAAGGGCATCGCGCACCTCGGTGAGCGAGGAGAAGTTCCGCGCGATCCAGTAAGGAAACTCGTACGCGGCAACGTTCTCGGCACCCGAAGCCGGAGCCGTGGCGTAACGGGCGCTCTGCGGGAAGTTAAGGCCCGCTACGGCGAGACCGGCGTCGTTTGCGCAGTCAAAATACAGCGGAACCCCTCCGACGACGATGCCCACGCCGATCACCGCGCGTCCGACCCGCGGGTCGTTGGGACGTGCGAAGGCAGGGGGAATGACCGCCTTGGGCGGAGTCACCACGACAAGCTCGCCGTAGTCCATAGTCCAATCGAGATTGCGGCCGAAGAACATGTTCCCCGCCGCATCGGTAAAGCGGATACCCGTGCACATAGGGCCCGCCTCCTTTCACGTCCGGACGCTCAGATGCCGTTCGGACTCGCAGCTCTGTAGGCGGTCTCCTCGTACCCGCAGTTTTGCTATGTAGAGTGAAGCATTTATTAATACTGCTTAAGAAGGGCAAAAGCCCCTGTTCGGGCAAGCCGAGCCGTACGCCTGTGAGCATCTTGTGACCGCGCTGCCGCAGGTGCCGTACTGAGCCGCCGCGTGGCTTGACTTCTCTCGTGGATACACCGTTAAACTATGTGCGCACCTGCACATATGCCGCCCCGAGCGGCACCAATACCATGAACGGAGTAGGCATGAGTTCACGTATCAAGCAACTGGCAGCCATCGCACTCGGCAACCTTCTCGTCGCCTTCGCCGTCACGGCATTTATCGTGCCGCACGGCTTGGTGCTCGGAGGGTCAACCGGTATCGCGCTCGTGCTCACGCATCTGATTCCGCTGCAGCTCTCGCTTGTCGTCCTCATCGTCAACGGCGCGCTGTTCCTCGTCGGCTCCGCCTTTCTCGGCAAGTCGTTTGCCGCGCGCACCATCCTGAGCACCGTGGCGTACCCGCTGCTCATGTCGGTTATCGAGACACTCCCCGTCACCAACCTTGTCGAGGACCACATGCTCGCCGCCGTTTGCGCAGGCGCGCTCATGGGCGCGGGCTCCGGCCTCATCCTGCGCGCCGGCGGATCCTCGGGCGGCACCGACGTCATCGCGCTTATCGCGCAGAAGTTCATGCACGCCAACGTCTCGGCGCTTCTCTGGGCCATCGACGCATGCGTCATCGCCTTCCAGCTGCCGTTCTCCAACTCAGAACAGACGATCCTCGGCATCCTCGCGCTGTCGCTGCTCACCATCATCATGAACAAGGTCATGGTCATGGGCCGCTCCACTGTGCAGCTGCTCATCTTCACGCCCCATCACGAGGAGATCCGCCGGAGGATTCTCACCGAGATCGATGCCGGCGCCACCATGCTCCCCATCGAGCAGGGCTACACGCGCGCCGAGAGCAAGGCCGTGCTGTGCGTGATCCCCCGCCGCAAGCTGTGGACCATGCGCGAGATGATTTCCGAGGTCGACCCGCATGCCTTCTGGGTTATCTCTGAGGTCAGCGAGATTCGCGCCCGTGAGCTCGGCCGGCGCGCCGCTTAGGCAAATCCCCGGCGCATCAAACGCCGCCGATAGGTAGATGCTCGAACGGGCGACGCATTGCGCGTCGCCCGTTTTTTATGCCTGCTGACAATAATCCTGCCGACGATGCTTGCACTGTGTATAGGTGTGTATATACTGTACTTATCGGGTATATACACTATGCCCAACGGGAAGAGTCGTAGACGTCCGAGTCTTCCCAAGCCGCCAGAGGGGACGCCCCGAGGCGGCGCACCTTGCGGGGACGCCTGCAAGGCTGGCAGGAAGGACAGCGGTTTGGACATCATCATCTCAGCTTCGAGCAACAAGCCCATCTACGAGCAGATCACCAGCCAGATCAGAAGTGCGATCGTCACGGGTCAGCTCGCCGAGGGCGAGCAGCTCCCGAGCATCCGCGCGCTTGCCAACAGCCTGCGCGTGAGCGCCATCACCACCAAGCGCGCCTACGCCGACCTCGAGGCCGCGGGCCTTATCCAAACGGTGCAGGGCAAGGGCAGCTTTGTGGCAGGCGGTAACGCCGAGCTCATCCGCGAGGAGCAGCTGCGCCAGGTGGAGGAGCACATGCTCCGCGCGATCGACGCCGGCCGCGCCATGGGACTCTCAAACGACGAGCTCTCCGAGATGTTCGCACTCGAACTGGAATAGGCGCCTGCCTCAAGCAGACGCCGCAAGAAAGGACCGGCCATGTCAGCTATGGCATCCGATATCACCTCCGGCGCACCCCTCATCGAGGCGCACGGGCTCACCAAGCACTACCAGGACTTCTCGCTCCAAGGCGTCGACCTCGCGGTCGCCGAAGGCGAGGTCGTGGGCTTCGTCGGCCAGAACGGCGCCGGCAAGTCGACGACCATCAAGGCACTCCTGGGCCTTACCGCCCTCGACGGCGGCACCGCACGCATCCTGGGCACCGACGTCAACGACCTCGCACACGGCACCGCCGCCGCGAGCATCAAAGAGCAGATCGGCGTCGTCTTTGACACCGTGTCGATGCCCGGCCACCTGTGCGTGGCAGACGTCGGCCGCGTGCACGCCCGCGCGTTCGGCCAGTGGAGCCAGCACGCATTCGACCAGCTCGTGCGCGAGTTCGACCTTGGCCCCACCAAGCAGGTGAAGGACCTGTCGCGCGGTATGGGCACGAAGCTCAGCCTCGCGTGCGCCCTTTCCCACGGCGCCCGCCTGCTCGTGCTCGACGAGGCCACGGCGGGACTCGACCCCATGGCGCGCGACGAGATCCTCGACCGGCTACGCACCTTCGTGGAGGAACCCGGGCACGCCGTCCTCATGAGCAGCCACATCACGAGCGACCTCGAGAAGATCGCCGACCGCGTCCTGTGCATCGAGGGAGGTCACATCGTCTTCGACCTCGCCAAAGACGAGATCACCGACGAGATGGGCATCGCCCGCTGCCGCGTGGCGGAGTTCGAGACGATCGCTGCATCGGGCCTGATCCCGGAGCGCGAGCTGCACTACCGCAAGCACGACTACGGCATCGACCTGCTCGTGGTCGACCGCTTCACGTTCGCGCGGCAGTTCCCGAACATCCCCATCGACCACATGACCATCGACGACTACATGGCACTGACCCTGAAAGGTGGTGTGCGATAGATGAAGCGCGCATACCTCATTGAGATGACCGTTATCCGCGACTATGTCCGCCAGCTCTTCGCCCTGGGCGTCTTCGTCGCCGCGTGCACGTGCCTGGGCATGCAGAGCGTCGCCGCCGCACCCGGCGTGCTCACCTGCATGTACTTCATCATGGGTGCGCTTGCGACCTCGGCCTACGACGAGCAGAACAACTGGGGGCTCTACCGCCTCACCATGCCCATCAGCCGCCGCGATGTCGTGCTCGGCCGCTACGGCGTCATCGCCACGCTCGGCATTATGGGAATGGCCGCAGGACTCATCGGCGCCATCGCGCTCTCCGCGATCGCGAGCGTGGCGCCGCTGCCCGCCGAACTTAAGACGGCGCTCGGCCTTTCACCCGACAACGTCCAGGCCATGGTGTTCTCCTGTGCGCTGTGCGCCGTTGTCGGCTCTGGCGTCGCCGCCATCGAGGAGCCGGTCTACTTCCGCTTCGGCCAGACGAAGGCAACCCAGTGGATCCCCATGATCTCCGTATTCCTGTTCATCGGCCCCATGGTGATCCTGGGCGCCACCGGCGGTCTGGACAACTTCGCCGGCATCGCCGATGCGATCCGGGACATCTTCGCCTTTATCGAAACGCCCCTCGGCGTGACTGTGAGCCTCGTCGTCGCGCTGTGCGTCGCCGCTGTCTTTCTCGGCATCTCCGCCGCCGTCTCGCTCAAGCTCTACGAGAAGCGCGAGCTGTAACGGCAAGCTGCCATCAATCGAGCGGATGGCCACTCGCAGCGTCCCTCCCGAGCGCATAGTGCACACAAAAAGCCCGTTCTGGACGCCGGAGAGCAAACAGGGCGCACAGATCGTACGTTTTGAGGCCCAAAACCGTACGGTCGGTGTGCACTGTTGTCGCAAACAAGTTAGAACCGTACGGTTTGTGCGCACTGTCGCCGCGTGGCGCCACAGCTTGAAAACGCTCCATCAACGCGTGTGCTTCTTCACTCCTCGGCAACTAAACTAAGGGATGCGAAGGGAGCTCCCCTTTGCACCCCTTACGACGGAGGAGGCTTGCATGAGAAAACTGGTGTCGATCCTGGCGGCGCTGTGCCTGGTGTGCGCATTCACCCTTCTCGGCTGCGAGGCCACCTCTGCAGGCACGGCCATCTTCGAGGAGACAGTCTCGCCCAACGAGAAGTACGTGAGCTCAGAAGAAGACGTCGTCTACTACACCGTAAAGGTAGCCCAGACCGGACCGAATACGGCGGAAGTCTCCTCCGAATCCAACTCGGGATTCTTCGAGCCGGTGAGCTACGAAGTCGCATGTGACGGCGAGCTCTCCGCAGACGACGTCTCCGTTGAATGGACCACCCTCATGGGCAATCCCGAGCCGAGCGAGGACGACCAGATCGCCGTCGCCGTGATCTCGGTGAACACGGGCAGTGGCACGGACGAGCGAAAGATCAGCTTCGTCACGGGCGCGCTCGAGATGGTGGCCAAGGCAACCCCAGCGTCGCGATAAGCACGTCAAAGGCGCACCTCCTAGCGCATTACCCGCTGGCGGAACTCCACTCCGCGCTGAGACTTCACGCGATAACCCACTGAGATGATGACGTCGAGACCGTAGAACGCAACTGACCTTGTCTATGAAGCAATGCCATATGCGGTCAATTCCTGCTCCGTTCGTCTTTGCTACGGCAGGCTATAGCTGGGTCAAATTCTGTCCAATCTTGTCGTCCCACATGCATCACACGCACGCGTGGATCGCGTCGCGCAGGAACTGTGCCGCTCCTGGCGCCACCTTCTCGTAGTAGGCGCGGAACCGCTCGTCGGAGACGTAGCCGTCGGCAAGGCTCTTGTGGGCCTCGGGCGTGTAGAGTCCGTCCGGCCAGTACATGCGCAGCCAGTGGCTGTGCATCGCCACGAGCTTGCGCGCCTCCGGACCGTCCGGGCCTCCCGCCTCCATCGCACGGCGCAGCTGCTCGTTGATGGCCAGCGCCAGCTCATCGGCCTGCAGGTGCGCCGCCTCCCCCATCGCCACGTACTTCTCGTTGGCGGCGTTCACCGCCTCGTCGCCGTAGGCAGCCCGGACCTCCGCGCCGTAGGCCTCCTCGTTCTCGGCGACCTCGCGCCAGCGCTTGAGGTGCGGCAGCAGCGTGGCCATGAGCGAGACCGCCTCGTCGAGGGAGACGCCGAGCGCCTTTGCCTCCATGGGGGCCGTGGCCTCGATGAACTCGTCCATCGTCATGCCCTTGG
>CASEEV010000013.1 GCA_949287065.1 uncultured Collinsella sp. | reverse complement strand
CTCGCCGCGTCTCGGCCGCACGTCGCGCGCCCCGCCGGATCGGGCGCGGCGCGCCTCCACAGCGTTTTCCGGCGAAGTGCTCAAAAAATCAGATAATAGGTCTTTTGAGGACGTCCGCGTCTTTGCTCGTATGTATGCATGCGCGTTAGCGCAGGATGCGTATATAGCAATATGCGATCATCCCGCTTTGGCCGCCTCGAAACGACCTATTATTTGCTTTTTTGAGCAGTTTGGGGACCTGAACGTCGTTTCGGGCTCGCGCTGTTCGGCTACGCTATGACGCCCTGGGCGCGTAGCTCGTCTGCAACGGCGGGGAAGGGGAGCGGGTCGGGGGCGTCCGGCATGTGGGGGCCGAGGTGCTTTTCCATCCAGATCATGTCGTACCAGCGGTTGAACTTCTTGCCGCATGCCTCAAAGCGTCCCACGAGCCGGTAGCCCAGGCGCGTGTGAAACTTCGCGCTGTCGCAGGTCAGGTGCGGCTCGTCCCTATCGTCCGGCGGCATGGCAATACAGGCCTCCATGTTGAGGATGCCCTGGGCGCGCAGGCACGCTTCGAGGGCGTCGTGCATGGCACGGCCCACGCCGCCGCGCCGGCAGTCCGCCGCTACATAAATAGAAGTCTCGACGGCCCAGTTGTAGGCGGGTCGATCCTTAAACGGACTTACGTACGCAAACCCAACGATGCGGTTTGCCGGGCGGGCGTCCTCAGTACTGCCGGCGTCTTTGGCGCCCTCGAGTTCCGCAACGAGGTACGGGAACCGTTCAAGCGTCCGTGCCATACGGGCGGTAAACTCCTCGAGCGCAGGCGCGTGAAACTCAAACGTAATGGCCGTGTTTTCTACATACGGCGCGTAAATGGCATGCAGCGCAGGCGCGTCGGCCAGCGTGGCAGTGCGAACGACGAGGTTTTGCGTGAGGTCGGTCATAAGATTCCTCCAGGCAGATTACATGCTGCCATTATCGTCCAAGCGGCGCGCCCGCAGCGCTGCGACTAAGGATGCCTTGCGCATGTTCGGATGCAGCGGCCGGTGACTTGTACCGGTGAATCTGCCTGCTTTGCTGGGGAAGAGAAGCCCAGCTTGCGCCCGTCCTGTGTGATTGCGCCAGCACGCGCCGCATCATGCCACACCGCCTTCTTGGCAAAAGATTATAGACGTATATAATGATCAATACGAGGAAGGCGCGCAGGTCGTTCGGAGAAAAGGAAGCGCATGGCGGCGGCAAACGGCTACATGATGGTTTTGGCGGCAGGACTCATGTGGGGCACGATTGGCCTGTTTGTGAACCCGCTCTCGGCGCTCGGCCTGGGCTCGGCGAGCATCTCGGCTCTGCGCATGGGTGCCGGCGCGCTTGTCATGTTGCCGGCGCTGCTGGTAATTGGCCGCAAAGAGCAGGGAGACCCGCTTGCTTATCTGCGCCTCGACCGCAGGCAAGCGCTGATCTGCGCCGTCATGGGCGTTTTGTGTCTCTCGCTCAGCAACACGTGCTACTACGAGTCCATGCGCGCCGTCGGCATGTCTACGGCTTCGGTGCTCCTGTATACCTCGCCCATCTTCGGCTGCGTCTTGGGGCGCGTTTTCTATAACGAGAAGGTCTCGCGCACCAAGCTCGCCGCGCTCACGCTCAACGTGTGCGGCTGCGTGCTCGCGGTGACCAACGGCTACTTCTCGTCCATGGGCTTCTCGGTCTACGGCGTGGCCATTGGCGTGTTCGCCGGTTTTCTCGGTGCGCTCCTGGCGCTCTGCGGCAAAGCGGCAAGTCGCGTCTGCCAGCCGCTTACGGTGACGTTCTACGAGTTTGCCTTTGGCTGCGTCGCCATGACGGCGGCCGCCTTCCCGCTGGCCGACGTGCGCGCCGCTCTCAGCCCGGCGCTCGCGGGGCTTGCCCTGGCGTTTGGCGCCCTGCCCACGGCTGCCGCCTACATCCTCTACAACCGCGGCGTCTCGACCGGTGTCGAAGCATCCAAGCTTCCCGTCATCGCCTCGGTCGAGACCGCCGCCACAGTTGTCGTGGGCATCGGCGTCTACGGCGAGCCGGCCGGCGTGTTCAAGCTCATCGGCATCGTGGGCGTGCTCGCGTCGATCGTCGTGATGAACATCGACTTCCAGCGCGTGCGCCAGTCGCGCACCGCAGAGCGCCTGCGCGAGGCCGCGAGCATGGACCTCGGCGCTTGGTCGGCCGAGAAGCACGCCGCCTACCGCGCGTTCAAGGAAGGGGAGGCGCCCGTCGAACCTGCGACCACGGTTTCGCCGCGCACTGTGCTGCTCGCCAGCGACGACTGGGAGACCTGGCTGGCTGTGCGCTAACGGGGGCGTGCCAAGCGGTGTCTACCCCGCGGGGTCTATCCAATGAGCTCCACGTACTTGACTTCGTCGGTGCGCACCACGCGCTTGGAAACATGCAGCGGCGCGCCGTCGGTGTCGTACACAAAGTCGGTGATGAGCATAAGCGGGGTCTCGCGCGGAACATCGAGCAAAAACGCTTCGTTCTGGCGCGCAAAGCAGATCTCGAACGTCTTGTGGCCGCGTGCGGGCAGCTTGCCAAAGCGCTCGCGCAGTACCTCGTAGAGCGACCGAGCGAGGTTCTCGTCAATGAGCGCCTCAAACGCTGGCGAGAAGTACGACGACTCGATGCACAGCGGCTTCTCGTCGAGGTAGCGCAGGCGCACGATCTCGACCGCCTCGGTGCCTGACTGCAGGTTGAGAAACTCGGCGACCGCCTGCGGGGGCAGCGCGCGCTTGGCATCGACCGTGCGGGTGCGCACCGACTGGCCGCGTCGCTCCGCCTGGGCGGTGAAGCTCGCAAAGGTGAGGCCGATGGTGGGTGCCTGCGGCGTGCTCGCCACAAAGGCGCCGCGCCCGCGCTCCTTCACCACGAGCCCTTCTTTTACGAGAAGCTCAAGCGCTTTGCGCACCGTCGAGCGGCTAAGGCCCGTGTCGGCCTGCAGCTCCGCCTCAGAGGGGAGCTTTGAGCCGGCCGCGTAGGTTCCGGCGGCAATGGCGTTGCGCAGCGTGTCGGCAAGTTCGGAATAGAGGTGCTCGGATGAGGCGTCGCGGATCTGCATGGGTTCCTCGGTATCGGTATGGGACAGGGCGCATGTCGTGGCGCCAGGTTGTACGTATCTTGTCATAAGAAGTGTACCAACTCGTATGCGTATAGGGCACATCGGTGGTGCTCTGCCTGCCAAAAGGCACAGAATTGCCGTTCGCCGGGAAAACACTGCCGCTCATAGTTGCATGCCTGTTCAAAACTTGTATCTAACCTATACCATACTTGTATCCAGTAAAGGTCACAACCACAGGAAGGTCTGGGACAATATGACCACGCAGGAACAAGTTAAAGACATCATTACGCATGTTCTGGAGGACAAGAAGGACTGCGGCGGCATCACCGACGTCGTGTGGATCGGCGCCGGCGGCTCCAACGGCGGCAACTACCCCGCCCAGTACTTCATGGAG